>NZ_JAKSXU010000136.1:0-18547 GCF_022829325.1 Methylobacterium sp. J-092
GCTTCGGCTGGATCGCCCGCTGCCGCAGGTTGGCTCGCGACCACGAGGCTACCCCGTCCTCTGCGCTCGCCTTCTTCGTCCTCGCCGCAGCCATGATCCTCGTCAGACGGATCGCCCGAGCTTTATGAAACAGGGTCTTAGCTCCGGAGGGGAGTGCTCGCGCCAGCAGGGAGATCAGGCGAGATGAACCAAGTGAGTGCCCGGGCTGAGGCCGCCAGCCATCCCAAGAAGTGGGAGATCGGCCTGGTGGCCACCTTGTTCTGCGTCGCCACCTTCGTCCTCGGGTTCGGCCGGCTGGCCGATGAGGTCAAGGAGGGCGACACCAAGGGCTTCGACACCTGGGTCGCGCAGGTTTCATGGTCCGGCGACGCGGTCTACAACGGAGTGTCATAGCATCGCCTGAGTTGCCGGCCGGCATTGCAACGAGGGCTTTCGATGCTGGCCCCTTCGACAGGCGCAGCAAAAGTGCGCCGGTGCTGAGGGCGACCAGTGCGAGAGGTTACCCCGTGGCCGTTGTCACGTCAGATCTGGACGCCACCGGAGACTTCGAGACGCTGTGCGTTCACCCACCCGAACCCATCGGACAGTAGCCCGGCGATGACGGGGGCGACGTCCTCCGGAAGGCCGACGCGGCCGAGCGCGGTCTGATCGGCGACCATCTTCCGGACCTGTGGGTTGTCCCGCACCACGCCGCCGCTGAAATCGGTGGCGATGGCACCTGGCGCGACCACGTTCACGGCGATGCGGCGGGGAGCCAGTTCCAGGGCCATGTACCGGGTCAGGGCCTCGACCGCAGCCTTCATCGGCCCATAAACAGCACGCCCGTTCATGGCAACGCGCGCCAGACCCGAGGACAGATTCACAATCCGGCCGCCATCATTCATCAGCGGCAGGAGCTTCTGCGTCAGCAGGAACGTACCCTTGAAGTGCACGGCGAACTGTTCGTCCAGTTCAGCTTCCGTGGCATTCAGGAGTGTCGCTGCCGAAGAGGTCCCGGCGTTGTTGACGAGGGAATCGAAGCGTTCGGCTCCCAAGCTTGCTAGGCCGTCCCGCACCGCTCCGACGAACCCGTCGAAGGTCCCTGCGGCCCCGACGTCCAATCGGATGGCGATTGCAGATGCACCGGCTTCCTCCACAAGACCAACGACCCGCTCGGCTTCCTCTCGGTTCGTGTTGTAGGTGAGGATTGACCGAACCCCGAGCTCGGCGAGCTTCAGGACCGCAGCCCGTCCAATCCCTCGGCTCCCGCCGGTCACGATGGCAATCTTAGTTTCCGACATGATCGTGCTCTCCGCTCTCGTCCGACGGAACGGGTCATATTGGTAAGTGACCTTCGCTCTGAATGCCCAAACCAGTCGCGTTCTTGCCTAATCCTGCTCGGCGCCCTAGAGATCGCCGAGAACAATCCGGGGAGGAATCGCGCATGATGGAGGCGTTGGCGGAGACGATCCTGCGCTACACGGAGCGTCAGGCTGGCCCCGGCCCCTACGAGGTGCCGTCCCTGAACGTCCACATCATGCGTTCGGATCGCCCGAACCCGCCGAGCCACAGGATCGTCGAGCCGGCACTCTGCATCGTGGCCCAAGGAGCCAAATGGGCAAACTTCGGCGAAGAGCGTTTCGTCTACCGCGCGGGCGAGGCTCTCGTGGTGGGAGTCGAGACGCCCTCAACCGGGCGCGTAGTTGAGGCCAGTCCTGACGAACCCTGCCTCGTTCTGGCGCTCGCGCTCGATCCGGACATCATGCGGAGTGTGGCCGAAGAGATGGACAGCCCCCCGGTGGCTGGCGGCAAAGATGGCCGAGGTATCTTCGTGGCCGACTTCGACGGGCCTCTCGCAGACTGCGCACGTCGACTCGTCCGGTTGCTCGATACGCCGGAGGCGGTTCCCGTGCTGTACCCCGGCATCGTGCGCGAGATCTGCTACTGGCTGCTGACGGGGCCGCACGGCAGCAAGATCGCACATGTGATGTCGGCGAACGGTCCGTCACGACGGCTCATGGACGCTCTGCACAATCTGCGCGACCGTTTCGCCGAGCCAGTCCGCATCGAGGAACTCGCCACCGTCGCCCGGATGAGCGTCTCGGCGTTCCATCGTCAATTCAAGGCGCTGACGTCGATGACGCCGCTGCAGTACCAGAAGCAACTGCGTCTTCTGGAGGCGCGACGACTGATGAACTCCCGTGCCTTCAACGTCGAGGCCGCCGCCTTCGCGGTCGGGTACGAAAGCCCCTCGCAGTTCAGCCGGGAGTATGCCCGTCTGTTCGGCGTCCCACCGAAGCGGCACGTGAAACACCCGCATGCGATCGCCGGCGACCAGGGTCCTGAAGGCGACGAACGCCGAGCGCTTTAGGTCTACACGCCAAACGTTCCAGCCTGCGGGTATGCCGCGAGATGATCCTGCGCTTCCTTATGAGCGAGGAGGTGCAAGCTCTTCCCGCTGGCATGCAACAGTTCCAGCACGTCGCCTCGTGGTGGACCGCCACGAGCGCCGTCGCTGGCTTCACAAAGGCGCAGGAACTCACGCTGGGTCTCGTTGATGGATTTGGGGAAGCCGTTCGTATCCATTGCAACCGCCCTCCGATCAGGTCGGCTCTTTGCTCGGCACGGGTGGAGCCTGCCAAGCCGAGCGGCAACTTTGAACAACTGATCGGCCCCCACGAGGTGGTCCAAGGGTGAAGTTAGTGCACGGTGGGCCGCTCCGCCACGAGTAGCTTGGCCGGCGGAGTTGGGCGGGCGAGCGCAATCGGCCAAGCGGAGAAGGCTGGCACGAACACCTCCGGGGCCGGCGGCCGGTATGCCCGACGCGCCGTTTCCCCGGCCCTACGGTCTAAAGCGCATGCTTTCCATCTTCGCTGGCGACGATGCCCGCGGGACGGTGGTGATCCGCGTAGGCCCGCATCAGTGGTCGCTTGGAACCCCCGTTCGGAGGCACGGCGATGACGACGTGGTCGGCTGCGTGAGGTACGCGTACGCGAGTCCGACGACGGCCAGCGCGAGAAGCGGTGCGCAGAATCGGCAGCTCTCGCGCTATCCCACTACGTCAACGCCTTAGTCCGCCTTGGGGGCGGTCGGCATGCTCGCCGGCGGGGTTTGGGCAGGGTGCACCGTCATGGCCGGCGGCTGGTCCGAGAGCTGCTGCCGCGCCTCGGCGAGCTTGGCCTGTGTGGCCGCAAGTTCCTGACGCGTGGTCCCGAGACGGTCCTCAAGGGCAGCCATCTCCTTATTACGGGTCGCAAGCGTTTCGGTCAGAGTCGCCAACTGTGCCTGGGCGTCGGCCTGCTTCCCCTGCAGGGTCTTAACCGCCGAGGTCGCACCGTCGCGGTCTGCCGACAGCTTCTGGACTGCCTGCTCGGCCTGGCTCCGCTCGGAGATCACCCGGTCCCGCTCGGACTGCGCCGTGGCGAGCTCCTTCTGGGTCGCCGCCAAACCGTCCTTGGCCTGCTGCACCTGCTGGCCGGCCTGGGAGACGTCGCTCGTCAATTTCTCACGATTCGCCGTCAGGCCGGCGATGGCCTGCTCCAGTTCGGCCTTCCGCTTCGCCGCCTGCTCGGTTGCGGCCCGCGCGTCGGCGAGATCCTTCTGCGCGGCAGCCGAGCCGTCGCGCGCCTTCTGCTGGCTCTCCTCGGCCTTGGCCAGGTCCGCGGTCTTAGCGGTCGCCTCCTGGGACATCGCGGCGATGTCCGCCCGAAGCTTCGCCTCCTGCTGCCGCGTCTCCTCCAACCGGCGTCCGACTTCCGCCAGTTCCTTGGTCCTGGCGGTCGCCGCCTGCTCGGCGGCCGTGGTGGCCTCCTTCATCGGCGCGAGCTTCTGCTCCGCCTGGGCGACCTGCGCCTGCAGCCCGGTGAGCTTGGTGGCCTCGGCTTCGGCGGTGGCCTTGGCCTCGCCGGCCTTACGCTCCGCCGCCTGCTGTTCCGTCGCCAGGCTCGCGGCTCTCGCCTTGGCTTGTTCGCTGGCCTGGGTGACGTCCCGCTCCTGCTGCTGGGCCGATGCGATCCTCGCCTTGAGACCATCGAGGGTCCCTGCCGCCGCCCTTTGCTGGTCGAGGTCCGATTGCAGCGCGACCTGCCGCGTCTCCAGGTCCTGGATGCGGTGGTCCCGGACGGTCCTCTGCCGTGCGCCGGCAATGGACGCAACGACGAGCCAGACCAGGAGCACCGCCGCCACGACGGCGAGGCTGAACGGGAGGGGCCTGCGAAGTTCGGAACGGTAGTCGATGGCCATGGCGTCCTCACGGGCGTGGAAGGGGATGGATCAGATCGACGAGGCAGCCTCGCCGGGCACCGGTGGCCCCCGGCTCGGGGGTGGGGACGCTCGATGCGACGTCGGCAAGATCCGTCCCGACAAGGGAGCCGATCATGCCGATGAGTGCGCTGTGCTGGGGGGTCCGTTCGCCGAGGCGAGGAAAGCCGCGAACTCGATGCGGGACCGCCTCCCGCCGGGTGGCACGTTCGGCTCGTGGAAGACGCACACGTCGGTTGGGTCGCCACTGCCGCAAAAGTACCAGTGGTCGTCGTTCGACCTGTAGCGGATCAGCATGCGCCCGGGTGGCATCGGAGGATCCCCACCGTCTCCCCCCAACCGATGACCGCGCCCGTCGTAAGCGTAGCCCCGGACGTCGACCGTTCAGCGACGGCCGTGGACGACCATCGCGAGCAGGTATCCGATGGCCCCGGCCATGGCCGCAAGCATCAACGGGGACTCCTTGGCGTAGTCCGTCACCGTATCGGCGCCTCGACGGTATGTCCGCTCGGCATCCGGGAAGGCCCGACGGCCCTGCTCGATGGCGTCCTTTGCCATGCCACCCGCCTGGTCGGCGACGTCCCGCACCGCGTCCTTGGCCTGTCCGTACAGGTTCTCGACGGTACCCCTCGCCTCGTTGGCGGTGCCCTTGGCCTGGGTCTCGCGGTCGCCCGTGACGTCGCCGACGGCGCCCTGGACCTTTCCGCCGAGTTCCTTGGCGGCGCCGGTGATGCGGTTTTCGTCCATTGGTCAATCTCCGTTCGATTCGAGGTTGAGCCGGCCCGCGGCAAGACGCGCTTCGAGCCGCGACTAGGGCTGACTACTTCTTCGACGCGGCCTTCTTGGGTCGCGCCTTGATCGAGCTTTGGTCTGCCCTCTTCGCCCGGTCGTCGGCCTTCGAGGCATGCTTGGCGGCCTTCTCCTCGTTGCCGGCGTCGAGGTGCCGAGCGGCCTTCTGGTGTGACTTGGCCGCTGCCTCATGGTGTTCGGCGGCCTAGGCGTGCGCGCTTCCGGACATATGTCCGTCCGGTGTTGGGAGTTACGTGCCCCGATGCGAACGTGGTGGCCGGTCGGTTCCGCGGCTCCGATACCTGCGGGATCGACCGGGTGGTTCCTCAGCCCGGCATGCCGGCGACCGAGGACGGCAGCCTGCCGTCGGGGGTGTAGCGATCCACTGCGGACGGCAGCTCGCGCGAGAGCCTAGACAGCAGGTCATCGTGCGAAAGGCCGGTCTGCCGCGACAGCGTATCGAGGACGTCGGGGCCGATGGCCGACCTCAGGTGATCGGGCTTCATCTCGGCGTTTGGCCCGTGTTTCACCCAAGAGTCGGCCGCCTCGCCGTGGCCGTTCTCGCGAAAGCGGTCGACCAGATGGCCAAGGCCGCCGCTGAGCAGACCACCCGCGCCGGCACCCCCGAGGGCGTTTCCGAGATTACCAAAGATGCCGCCGAGACCACCCTGTCCCGCGGGCGTGCCTACGGTCGCAGGACCACCGTGGCCGGCTCCGCCGAGCATCTCCTGGATCTTGTCCCGGTTCTGGAAGCCTGCCACGGCCAACAGGCCAAGCAGCGCCGTCATCGAGGGGAAGCCGTCACTCATTGGATGTCTCTGTTCCGTTGTTCTGGGACCTTCGGCGCGATCAGCAATCGTCGTCACCGGGCTTCACCACCTTGCCCTCAGGCGGCTTCGCCTCGTTGGCAGAGGCCGTCGCATTCGAGCCGACGTTGTTCATCGCCCCGACCGTCCCGGGGGATTCTGCCTTGGCACCCGGCGAGACCTTCGCGGTCGTGTCGCCGTCGACCTTCGAGGAAGCGTCGGCCGAGCCTTGCTGGCCGGTGCTGTTCGTGGTCGTTCCGACCGCACAGGGCTTGGCCGAGGCGACGCCGGCACCGAGGAGCGTCATGGCTGTCGCGACGGTCAGGGTGGTGAGGATCTTCATGGAGGTGTCCTTGCGGATCGGATCGAGTACGAACTGGGGAAGGCAGGCAATCGCTACGAAGAGGCGGCGGACCGTTCGGATGCCGTCTCGGCGTAAACCGCGATGGCCGCCCGGCAGCCGGGCGAGACCTGCCCGGCGTTCTTGAGGAAGCAGGCGACGACCTCGGGGCCGTTTCGGTCGAGGCCGTCGCAGAGAATGGTGACCGCCCCGCGGTGCCGAAGGACGTCCCTAGATCGTAGGGCTCGGTCGCGGCGTGGTCGCCGAGGCTCATGCCCGACGCGGTGTCAGGGTGTTCGTGGCGGTGCGGGTGACGGTCGGATTGACGGCCGAACCGCGGCCGGCGAAGTAGGAGGCGAGTGCCCCAAAGATCAGCGCGAGGGCCCCGAACAGCGCGCCCTGGGAGACACGGCGAGCCGTGGCGTCGGCAATCTGCTTGGACTGCTCCTTGGCCGCGGCAACGGTCTCCTTGAACTGCTGGGTGTACTGCGCGACCTGGGTCCGGGCCTGCTCGACCGGGATGTTCTGCGCCTTGGAAAGGGCCACGGCGGCCTTCTCCTGGGCGGCGGCCTGCTGTGCGCCGTCACCCGAGACGGCGGCGCGCATGGCGGTCACCGCGGTGTCCTTCAGCGCGGCCGGATCGGATCCGGTGCCGTTGCGGACATTGGACTCGATGTTCGAGAACGGGTCGGTGACCTTGGTCAGCGACGGGGCGGCGGCCTGCGCCAGGGTCGAGACGGAGCCGCCCATCGCGTTGCCGACTCCGCCGATGGCCGAGGAGGCCGTGCCCATGGCGCTACTGACGATGCCGCTGGCGGCCGACGACAGCATGTAGAGCACCACGAGGGTTGAGACCGCCCAGGCGAGGAGGCCGTGATAGCCGGCCGTCGATGCCGACGGCTTGCCGGACAGGCGTCCGGCGAAATAACCGCCGGCGACGGCCGCCAGCACGCCGGAGACGACGAACCAGAGGCCCGCTCCGATGCCAAGCGAGCTCGCAGCTGGTGTGCCGTCGCCCATCGGATCGACCGTCGACAGGCCGATGCCGAGCCCCAGCATGTTGAGGATGACCTGGGAGATCAGGGCCACGGTGGCTCCGGCAAGCACGGCACCCCAGGAGACGGAATGCAGCATCATCGTGCGCATGTCCTCGGCCGGCGGGACCATGGTGGTCTGCGGCAGGTCGCGGTCGACGACGGTGCGATCCGGTATCGGGCGTCCGGGGGATACAGGCGTGGGCTCGGTAACGGTGGCCATGGTGGTTCTCCTGGGTTGTAAGCTCGGAAAGCTGGAAGGGCGCGGCGGGTCAGACGACCCGGCGGCGGCCCATGACGGTGTGGTAGAGCCACAGCACGATCACGGCGCCGACGACGGCCACGAGTAGGCTGTAGAGGTTGACCCCCGACACGCCGGGCTCGCCGAACTGGTTGAATAGGAAGCCGCCGACGACGGCGCCGACGATGCCGAGCAGGATGTCGACGACGAGGCCCTGTCCGGTGTTGTTGACGATCTTGCTGCCGATGAAGCCGGCGATCAGGCCGAGGACGATCCAGGCGAGGAAGGACATGGCGAACTCCAATTTTCGGCGTGCAGAAGGGTCCCGACGAAGGGCCTGCGCGGGCTGAGGCATGGGTCTCGATGGCGTACTGGGCCAGGGCTAGATCCGCGCGGGACGGCGGGGTCGGGTTGGCTGGTTCGTGGTTTGCCGCGCTTCAATCGTAGCGATCTCGGTCGTGGCCTCCGCCTCGACCTTGGTGTCGCCGAAGATGATGCCGATGGCCTGCTTGATCAGGGCACGGGCATGATCGCTCGACAGAACCTTGCGGCCCTTGCCCATTCGCGGCACCTCTTTCGTCCGATTTGGCCGTCGTCGAGATGCCCGGTTCGAGCAGAGCTACACCCACCGAATAGTTTCGTCGGAGCGATGTTCCGGCAATTTACATAAAAGTATTTTGAATTAGTCGAGTTAGTGTTTTCGACCTGGTTTTCGCGTTGTATTTTTGCCGTAGTGCTCAAATGATATTTTCTCGCCGATGCCGCGTTCTCTGGCCCAGACGACCACGGCGCTGCGTCGGTTGACGCCAATCTTGCGGTACAGGCTGGCGACGTGGTTGCGCACGGTGCTCAGCGAGACGCCGAGAGCCTTGGAAATCTCCTCGTCGGTATCGCCGCGGCAAATGCCCTCCAGCATGTCACCCTCGCGGGTCGTGAGCTTCTCCGCCACCGCCTGCGGCTTGCCCGGCCTGGGCGGGTTGCGCAGCAGGGCGAGCTTCTCGATCACGCCGTGGCTGAACCACGACGCGTCAGCCATGACGGATTCGATGGCAGAGATGAGTTCGGTCTCTGTGCGCTTTCGGGACGAGATGTCCTGGACGGCGCAAAGGAGGCCCTCGCCGCCGCCGACGGTGACCTTCTCGGCGGAGACGAGGCAGTCGAGGACGTCTCCGTCGCGCGTGCGCAGGCGCCCCTCGAAGGCGCGCACCCTGCCATAGCGTTGGAGTTCACGTTTGAAGCGCGTCCGCTCTGCCTCCTCCACCCAGGGCATCGCGGAAGCGCCTTCGGCATCGCCGAAGGTGGAGGCGTACGCGTCGTTGACGCTGGTCGGCAGGTCGGTGTCCGAGCTGAGGAGGACCGTGGGGATCGGGCTGAGCTCGAACGCCTTGGCGAAGCGCTCCTCGCTGAGACGGAGCTCGGCCTCGGCTTTCCGCCTGTCCTCCAGGTCGGCGAACGTGAACAGCATGCAGCGTTCGCCGCCCGGCATCTCGATGGGATGGCCAGCGACGATGACGTATTTCTCGGTATCGGACGGGACCGAGAGACACGCCTCCCGCTGCCTGATGGTCGTGCCGGCATGGAGGTGCTCGATTGCGGAGGCGCGATGCTCGCCCTGGCCGAGAAGGTCGACCTCGGTGAATGTCCGGCCGATGACCTGGTCGCGTGCGTATCCGGTGAGCTCGACGAAACCCTGGTTGACCTTGACGTAGCGCAGGTCGGAGAGCCGGCACACCACGGCCGGGGCCGGGTTCGCCCGGAATATGCACTCGAACCGCTCCTCCGCGTCGTAACGGTCGCTGGCGTCCTGCATCAGAAGCGCGAGGCCAGTCGGTGCACCGGCATCATCCGTCGTTACCACTCCCCGCATTCGATGCGTCCATGTCCTCTCGGGGTGACGGACGTGGTGGACCTCCACAACCGCGTCGCGAAACGCCTCGCCGGCGAGGATGCGCTCGACGGGATGCTGCAGGGGGCCGACCTTGCGGTGGTTGAGGTAGCGCAGGACGAAGTTGGCCCGATACTCGGCGACCGTGGTTCCAAGGTCGCCGAGCTCGGCGACCCCATGCATCGCGAGGGCGGCGTCGTTGGCGTAAGCGATGGTGTGGTCCGGCTCGATAAGGATCACACCCTCGGCGAGGCCGGCGACGACCTGTGCCAGTTGCCGCTGCTCGGACTGGGTCATGTTGGCTCACCTCGTTCGAAGGGCATCGGTGGTCGCGTCGCATCCAGGCATGGGTGCCAGCGTCCCAAACGATGCGTCGGGCACTAACCCGGACATTGCCGGCCGGCATCCTTGCCGTCTGCAGGAAGGTTGTCGCCTTGGTCTGACATGCGTTTCCGGACTGGCAAGCCCCTGTAATTCTCTCCTCGGCCCTCGATCACTTCAGGCTGCGGCATGACGAACGGCCCAACCCCATCTGTAAGCACTCGGTTGTGCCCCAGATCAGTGTCTGATAGCGAACGTTATTGCCGGCCACGACAACGGGGCGTCGGCGACTGAGAGAGACGCGCACTCCCGCCTTTTGACTGCCGAGAGAGGCGCATGCCTCGCTACCACTTCAACGTATATGACAGCGTGCCTCTTCCCGATAAAAAGGGCATCGAATTACCGGAGATCATGCTCGCTCGTCGAGAGACTAATCGATACGCAGGCGTACTCATTGAGGAAGGCGCAAGACTAGAAAGCCTTGGCTCGGAACTGCAAATGGAATTCACTGACGAAGCGGGGATTATCCTGTTTAGGTTGGAGTTTTTGTTAACAAAAATTTAAATACCTAGTTGCCGAAGCTAGCAATCAGCTAGAACCAAGCGTCCGGCTTGCTCAGCTTGCCCCTCTCGATGAGGATGTCCTTGATCTCGCCGACGTTGCTGTTCGTGCCGTCGGCGATGTTCAGGCCGATGAGGTTGTCGCTCAGCACCATGTCCGGCGGGACGGAAGCGAACTTGACGGTGGCCGGCGGCGCCGAAGCTTCGTCCTTGGTCAGGAGGGGGCCGGCCAAGGCGGCAACGGCGGCGAGCGCGAAGCGACGCATGAATATATTCCCGATCCCGGATCGGGTGTCCAGGAACGAGCGACGTAGGAAAACTGTTCCGGCGAGAATTTCGGGTCCCGGGTGCGGTCCCTCGGTAGCCACTTCCGGCACCAATTTCATCGCCCACGCGAGGATCGCTTCACGGAACGTCCCGGCCTTCACCTTTGGTCGATGGGAACGGTCCCCTGGGGATCGCCGTTCCCGCTCGCTGTCGCCGCCTCCCCTTCGAGCCGGCCAGGGCTGCGATGGACTGGCCGGAGATCCACAGATCCCGCTGTCCGATGAAGCGATGAGCCGGCCCACGGGGTATTATCCCGATGCTACTGGCATGTCTGAACCAAGTATATAAACTGCATTAACCTGCCATTCAGGTAGGCGCACTGCCTACATGCGAAGCATTATTTTGGAACGGTATTTCCGACATCTCCGTTTCTGGCTCCGTAACGACCAGCACACCCGGAGAAAACCATGTTAAAGAACATTCGCGTCGCCGCACTCGCCACTGCCTTCGTCCTCGGCGGCGCCGCTCTGGCGGTCGCCCAGTCGTCCTCGACCGTCGGCACCGGTGGCTCCTCCGCGGGTGGGGGCACCAGTTCCTCCACCGTTGGCACGGGCGGCTCGTCCGCCGGCTCCGGAACCGGTGCAGGTACGTCCTCGACGCTGGGTACTGGCGGGTCGTCGGCGGGCGGTGGCACCAGCTCCTCGACCGTCGGGACCGGTGGCTCGTCGGCCGGCAAGGGTACGAGCGGTTCGACCGTCGGCACCGGCGGCTCCTCGGCCGGCATGTCCGACGGCGGCGGGAAGTCGGGCGGCGCGGCCGGCCATGACAAGGGCGGTCCTGGCAACTCCGAGAACGCACCGGGCCACAACAAGCGCTGACCCCACACCAAACTGAAAACCCGGGCGCGGTCCCACGGGACCGCGCCCGTCCCGCTCCCGAGGAGAGTTGCACCATGGCACGCCTGATCCTGCCGCTTCTCGGCGGCGCCCTCGCCCTAGCCGGGGTCGCCGCGAGCCATGCCCAGACCAGCACCGTCACCGCAGGCCCGAACGGTGTCTCGGGAGGAACGACGGTCACCACCGGCCCTAGCGGAAAGCCCTGCAAAGTCGTCCATTCCGACGACGCGAAGGGCGCCGGGACACTGTCGAGTTCGGTCACGGCAGGACCGGACGGCGTGAGGAGTTCCACGACCGGGGGGCCGTCGGTGATCACCCGATCCGCGAATGGCACGACGAGCAGTTCGGCCTCAAGTTCTAGTTCTGGAAACGGGACCACGATGACCACCACCGGCGACGGCGATTGCGTCGTCACGGTTCCCAAGGACAAGAGGTGAGGCCCACATGACGACGACGAAGATCATTCCCGTACTTGCGGCCATGGGCCTCCTTCTCGCTCCCGCACTCGCCCAGGCACAGGCCCGCGGCAGCGCGACGGGAGGCAGCGCAGGTTCCGCCGCGGCCGGCGGCACCTCCGCCTCGACGGTCGGGACCGGCGGCACGTCGACCGGCGCGAACGGCGCCACCGGTTCCTCCCTCGCCACGGGTGGCGCCGCCGCAGGAGGGAAGACCATGGACCGCTCCCACGTTAACGAGACGGGGAACGGCGGCCTGAACGGGCAGGCGAAGGCCATGTCGCATGACGGTGGTACCTTCTCGAAGTCGCAGACCAAGACCAAGGTCCGCGACGGCGAAGGCGTCGAGTCCAGCACTAAGACGATGTCGCATGAGCCTGGCTCGAAGCCCGTGAAGTCTACGACCACTACCGGGCGCTGACGCCGGCGATCAGGTTCCGCCCCCCCACGACGGAGCCATGAGGATTGCGACATCCCGACGAGGCCGCCCCTATTTCCGTGGTGCGGCCTCGACTGTGGAGCCATTGCGAGGAAGCCTACGTGGCAACGATGAGCCTGCCCGGACGACGGCAGGACTGGCTCCTGCTGGGACTGGCCCTCGTTCTCGTTTCCGCGGCCCTGGCGACCTACCATTTGACGCGCCCGACGACGCTGACGGTGGCAGCCGGCCCGAACGGGGGAACGGAACCGGCGCTGTTACGTGCCTACGCGGACGAGTTGGCACGCAGAAGGCTTGGCATCCGACTGAAGGTCGTGTCCTACGACGGGGTTCGCGAGAGCGCCGAGGCGCTGAAGGCCGGCAAGGCAGACCTTGCCGTCGTCCGACCCGACGTCGCGGTGCCTGGCAACGCGTTGACGCTCGCCGTCCTGCGGGATCTGTCGGCCTTCGTGGCGGCTCCCTCCAGCGCGGGCATCAAGGGCTTCCCGGATCTGGCGGGCAAACGCCTCGGTATGCTGGCGAGCCGCACCGCCGACCGTGCCCTCGTCGGCACCCTCCTTGCACACCACGACCTGGAACTCATGACGGAGATGCCCGTCGGCACAGTTCCGCCAAAGGCCGTGGCCCTCGTGGCCCTGGAGGAGACCGAGGTCGCCGACGCCCTACGCGACCATCGCATCGACGCGCTGGCATTGGTCACCACACCAACCTCTCCCGTCGCAATGAGAATGGTGTCCCTCGTCAAGGAAGACGGCGGGGACGAAGAGGTCGCCCTGTTCGGGGTACCCGATTCCGCCGCCGTCCTGGCACGCTGGCCACGACTGCAATCGGTCACGCTCCCGGCGGCCCTGTTCGGCGGGAATCCCCGCGTTCCCGCCGAGGACGTGGCGACCGTTGGATCGTCCTATCGCCTGATGGCCCGCGCCGACCTCTCGCGCAGCCTCGCCGCGGAGGTGACACAGCACCTGTTCGAGATGAGGACAGCCCTCGCCGACACCGTTCCCGCGGCGGACGCCGTCACCTTTCCCGCCTACGAGCACACCGCCGGCGCCACCAGCGCGCGCCTCCCGATTCATCCCGGCGCCATCGACTACTACGAGCGTGAACAGGAGACGTTCATCGAGCGCTACGAAAGCTGGATCTACCTCATCGCCATCCTGGCCGGCGGCGTCGGATCGACGGTGGCCTGGCTGCGGCAACGACTGGGCCGCATCCGCCGTGAGCGGATCGAGGTGGCGACAGGCCGCCTGCTCGAACTGCGTTCGGAAGCCCGCCGGGAGACCGATCCCGGGCGCCTGGAGGCGATGGCCGCCGAGGTCGACGACCTTGCCGCCACCGTCGCGCGCCAAGCCCTCAATCGACCGACCGAGCTCCGTATCCTCGGTGCGGCCAACGTCGCAATCGACGCGACGCGATCCACGGTTAGGCGTGCTTCGATGCGCCGGAGCGAATCGGCCGCAAACGTCGGCCCCGGGCTCCCGGGTGCACCGCCCGCCAACTGAATTCGAGGACATCCTGCAACGAGGCGCCACCGGTCGCGCAGGTGCCTTTGCCGCTGCGCATCGTGGTCGTGGCGTCGTGAGCGGAGGAGCCTACCGGAAAGGCTTTCCGATAGGCTTCAGGTCATCGTCCACGTGGGGAATGCTCAGTATCCCGCTCGAGCGGGCGCCCGACGCATACCGGATGTTCGACCAGGGATCGCCCAAGAAATTCGTCATCGATCCGCACAACACGACGAAACTGTCGGCCTGACTTTCCGGCGGATGCCGGGGGCGCCACCTCGAGGCGCTCCCATGCACGCGGCTGATGTCCGGTCTGCTCACGCTGATCGACGAGGTGGCGTTCGCCCCGCTCAAACAGCGCCTAGCCCAACGGCTCTGAGCTGAAGCCGATCCGCGCGGCGTCGTTGCCCTGACCCATCAGAAGCTGGCTGACGACGTCGGCAGCGTGCGCGAGGTGGTGAGCCGCATCCTGGGACAATGGGCCGAAGCAGGCCTGATCGAACTCCGTCGCGGCGCGGTCGAGATTGTTGAATGAACCAGCTTGGCCGCCGCCGCTCGGCGGTGATGAGCGGCGCGCGCAGCGTCCGATTCCGGGCGAAGACTAAGGTCTGATCGCCACCTGAAGCCGAAGTTGCCGGGGGGCTGACGAACGGCTGCTTTCGAGAAGCACCGACGGCGGTCCGAGTTGCTGGGTTGGGTCGCTACCAGACTGGCCGCTTAGGGTGGATTTGCGACGGTCCGCTTTAAAGCGAGAGTTGACAGAAGCGGACCTTGTCGCCACGCCTGCTCACAACCCTTCCAGAAATTCGTGCTGGCATGGTGCAATGCCCGCGATCAGGGTGAAGCAAATTTCACCTTGCCCTCGATCAGAATGCTCATTTGTAAATGTATGACAGTGTGTAGCGGTGCTAGTGCCAAATATGGCTGTGCGCAAAACCATCACAATATTTGTGCCTTCGGAATTGCGAGTGTTCCTGTAAGGGTGCGTCGCCACCGGCCGCTACAGCAGTGTCAGCGACGTGGTACGTGCCGCGCTGCAAGAGTTCGAGCGCGCCGAGATGGGTAAGACCCCGGCCGACCAGCGAGCGATGGCACAGCAGGCTCCTGCCTCTCATGATCACGCTTGATCCAATGTCCGGTAATCGCGACTTCTTCGCCGGGGCGGGCGAGATGGTGACGCTGATGCGTGCCTACGACTGGACCACGACGCCGCTCGGCAAGCCCGAAGGTTGGCCGTCCGGACTGCGCACGGCGGTCCGCCTGCTACTCAACAGCAATGGGCGTTTCGCAAACTTGGATCTGAGACGCGGAACGACCTCTGCCGTCCCGCTTTCACCCTTTGTTCGCCTGTGGAAGCCCGAAGCGGATTGCGAGTAGCTGGTTCTGCTCGTGCACCGTCCACGCGCCGACGAAGCCGAAGCCCTTGCGCAGCCAGAGCATGGCCTCGAAGCCCTGGATCGCGCGTCGCGCCGTATTGAACGAGCGAAAGCCTCCCACCCGCGGCATCGACCTTTTCACCCGGAAGTGGTCGCTGTCGATCCCCTGCTGCAGATGCTCGGTGACATAGTGGATCGGCGTGCGCGGCAGCAGTCCTGCCTGCCGGCTCTCGGCGATGGCTCGCGGATACGGGCCAGCGCCATCCGTGCCGATGCGGTCCGGGGGCGAGAAGAGGCTCATCCGCTAGCATCTTGCGGAAGGAGCGCCTGGCCGCATCGAGATCGCGGTCGGCGGTCAGCAGGAAGTCGACTGGATTGCCGTGTTTGTCGACGGCCCGGTAGAGGTAGCGCCACCCGTCGCGAACCTTGATGTAGGTCTCGTCGATGCGGACCGACCCGCAGTGAGGCTGACGGAACTGAAGTAGCCGCTTCTCGATCAGGGGCGCGTAGGCCAGAACCCAGCGTTTCAGGGTGCTGTGGCCCACCTTCAGACCGCGTTCCAGGAACAGCTCCTCAATGTCGCGGTATTTCAGCGGATAGCGGAGGTACCAGGAGACGGCCTGCACGATGAGCACTGCCTCGTAGCGCCGGCCTTTGAAGTCGGCTTTGGAGCGATGCTTCCGCATGGCGGCGATAGCGGACAGGATCATGGGTCTGCTTCAAGGCGGAGGCGGCAAGCTCGTCAGGAATGGCTAGCGATCCGTGAACGAAGACGCGCACGCGTTTGCGACAGGCCCCGAAAAGGGCCGCCGCATTCCGAACGGCCAGTCAAACACTGCCACGCAACACTGCGCTGCCAAGCTGCCGCGGGTAGTCGGGTCGTGTATAGCGGAAGCCTGACCGGCGTGAGCCCGTCGGCATTTGCGACAGGCCTCTGAATGGGGTAGGCCGGCCTCCTCCGTCTAATTAGCATTAGATTCAATAAATCTTGCGTGGCAATCTAAATGAATATTATAAGAATATCTATACTGATTTTTTCAGCATTACTGGCTGGAATATTTGGTTTTTTTGGCGTGCTTCAGGGATCAAGCTCAGATTTTACCCTATTATTTATGGTATTTTTCTTTGCGGCGAACGCATTTTACGTTTTTTACTCTCGACCTACGTTTGTCGCAAGCGAGTTTTTCAATCGAACTGCGACAGGTTTAGCAATAGTAACTCTTGAATTAAAGCATCAAGCAGAAGAAGCTAAGACAAGAGAAGATGAAGCTCTTCGACTTGAGGCTTCGGAGGATGTAAATAAAGACGGCAGGCTTAAAGCAGCTAGCGATTTTATGAAATTTGCTGTTTCTAATCCGCATTTAAAAAAACTTTACTCTTTCGATGATAATACTAAATTGATAGCGGATCTATCGGAGAAAGGTCAAAAGCCTATAGAAGATAAAAAATAATCAAAAGATATACATCTTAACATTCTAAAATGTAATTCTACAATTTATCTAGCAATTTGTCACAAAGGCCAGGTCTCAATTTTTGACGTTCCTGCGCATCATTCGAATAAGTGCAGCCATCGCGCCAACGTAATCGTATTTTGCCACCGGCGGGAGTGCCCATTTCGCTCTCCGCTCACGGTGGTGGGTGCGCCAGGACTGGTCGGGTGTCGGCCGTTTCAACGCGGGCACCGAGGCGACAACTGGACCGGGGATCCGTGCTCAATGCCGTGCTCCCGATGCGACGGATGCCTCGGCAAGCATTGCCCGCACGGAAGCGGCAATCTCAGCCGGCCTGTAGTCGGACATCGCCAGAAAATTTCATGCACGTCGCCGATCGATGTGCCGCTACCGCGCGTCAAACCCTCTGCTAACGCACGCATGATAAAACTCTGCGCAATAATTATAGTGGCGGTCCCGGCCGTCTGCTGGGCCAAGGCCATTACAGCAGCCTCCAGCGCCTCGATCTGATCATGCGCGGACATCACTGCTTACCCGCCCTGGGTGTGACGCCGTTTCTGAACGACCGCGAGCGGGCTTGCAGACCACCCCCGATGCTAGCCCGCGCGAGAGCGCCGTTCGACGCGGAGATCACCACCGGGATCGCCTGCAAGGTGGTCAACAGCTCCTTCGCGACTGCGAGCGTTCCTGAGAGGCCGGCCGGCGAGGCCTGCGGGGCGACTGTGATGCCGCCGGCTACCTGCAAGGCATCCTTCAGCTCGCCTGCTCGGACGTGAAGGTTTTCGAGCGCACCGGTCTCGACCTTTGGCGCGATCGTCTCCCCGTTGAGCGCCGTCAGCTTCGCCTGGACGCCCTCGATCATGTGTTCGAGTTCGGCCTTCCGTGCCTTAAGCCCGGCGCCGCCCCCCGGGAGATCGAGGCTCGCGCTCGCGGCCAGCTCCGACTTCACGTTCATCAGCTCGGCCTTGTAGGAGGCAAGAGCTGCAGTCGCTTCCTGCATCTTGCCCGCATCCGGGACGGACGCCGCGCTGGATGCGGCCGGAGCTGCCTCCTGTCGCTGCGCTGCCATCGGCGGGATCTTTTGGGCGTCGCCGGGCCGAAACCCGGCTGGCGCACCATGACCTCCGACTTGGGAGCCTCCGAGGGTCGCGGCCCGACCAGGCCATTGAGGCCGGGCAGGCGCGCAGGCACCGAAGCCGGCATCCCGGCCGTGCCCGGCGGTAGCGACCCTTCCCAATTCCCGAACGTGCCCGAGAACGGGGTCCGTAGGTACTTCTGGAATGGCGGGTCTTTCGGCACGAGCCCTTCCATCGGGTTGAGTGCCGGGGCCTCGCCGGCATCCGCCTTGCCGATGAAGGCCTGCGACCCCTCCTGGATGGCGATCTTGTTCGCCTGGTCATAGGTCATCGTCAGCGCTGCCGCTGCCGTGAGGGCAGCCGGCAGGGCGAGGACCGCCGTCGTGAGCGCCGCGGCTCCGGCTGTGAAGGCACCCGTGATGATGCCGTTGCTCATGCCGAGGGCGGTACCGGTGAGCGCTGCCGTGCTGCCGATCGTTGCCGCCTTGCCGCCGAGCCATGCCGCACCGGCCCCGGTCGCGATGACCGGGCCCGGCAGCTCGGCTGTCGATTGGATGGGCTGGGGCGTGTCGCAAACGCGATTGTGTCTGCGTTTACCCAGCGTTGACCTTATGACCCGCAAGGCGCCTCCGGTTTTGGAGGCTGCCCATTATCCTGTCCGCCATCGCTGCCGAGCTCAAGCAGCGCGCCAAAGCTGACTTCAAAGGCCGGCACTACGAGGCCAAGCTGATCGTGCAGGCTGTCGCCTGGTACCTGCGCTACTCGCTGAGCTACCGCGACACCGCGACATGGGGCAGCTATTCCCAGAACGCACTCTGGAGGTGGACGATAGCACCCTGAACCGCTGGGTTCTGGCCTACATTTCCCTCA
>NZ_JAKSXU010000139.1:0-7044 GCF_022829325.1 Methylobacterium sp. J-092
CACCCAGGCCGTTGGCTGCGATCGTCGCCGTCTTGACGTAGGTCCCGTCCGTGAAGGTGGCGACCGCCGTCTCGGTCAGGCCGAGGCTGGCGACGCGGAAAGCTACAGCCTTCGCTTCGACAGCGTTGACGACGTGGTCGGCCGTGTCATTGACAACCAGAGTGGAGAGCGGGACTTGACTCGGTGTGGTCGCCCCTACAGGCCCACCGAAATCCTTGATGAAGGCTGCGTCAGCCGCGGGATACAATCCCGTGTCGAGCCGACTGCTGTAGCCGTCGTCTCCATAGTTCCAGTAGCTCTGATACAGCGCCTTATGCTGCGCGAACCACGCTGCGGCTTTATCGAAGTATAGGGCAGCGTCCGGTGAATTGGCGCCCCATTCCGAGTAGGCGATGGGCTTGCCGTGTGCCGCTGCGAAGTCTGCCTGCCATTGCAGACCACCGGACTGATTGACCATCCAATCCCAAACCTGGGCCGGGTCGGTTCCCATCCAAGTGTTGTTCCAGTAGAAATCCATCCCGATGACATCGACGTATTTGTCGCCGGGATAAGCATCCGCAGGATGCTGAAACCAGTCATTGCCGACGTTCGGCGTCCACTCGAACTTGAAGCGGTCCGAGACGGAACGAAAAGTGTCTACGAACTGCTGCCATGCTCCGATGTAAGATTGTTCGTGCCCCTGCGCCGACCAGGGGAACCATGTGCCATTCATCTCCCAGCCGGTCCTGATATAAATCGGTCCGTCGCCGTACGATGAGTCCGCTATGGCTTGAGCGGCCTTCAGGTAATGATCGTTATAAGCGCCCAGTGCAGCGCTATCAAGGTTCCCGTCGTACCAGGTCGTAAGAGGAACAGACCAATGAACGTCTCGGATGGCATTTTTCCAGAGACTGGTGGCCCAAGGTATTGAGCTGTCAAACTCAGCCCAGCTGTTTTGATTTAAAAACATTTCCACAAAATCGACTGGCTTTCCAAGCCAGTTCTCGAAATGATCCACGTCACTAGGTGAATTACCAACGTATACACCTAATCCAGTCATATGACTTTCTCAATGAGATTCTCGGGATTTGTCCGCGTAGTTACTAATTAAGCCGCTATTAAGTTGCATTCGAAAGGGTGTCATTATGCCGCAGTTTTTCTTAGAGCCCGTCCGATAACGTCCGGCAGGGGTTGAGTGGCCGGGATGGCGGTGATTCCAGAAGGGTGCCGAAGCCTGACCTGGAAGTGCCATGTGGACCCCGACCACTCGCCGGCAGCATCGCCGCGCCAACCTGCGCTACGAAACCGACCTGACGGATGGCGAGTGGGCCGTGATCGCGCCGCTGATGCCGGAGCCGGCCTCGTGCGGTCGTCCGCCTGTTTGGACGATGCGAAAAATCCTGAACGCCATCCTCTACGTGCTGCGCGGCGGCATCGCGTGGCGGATGATCCCGAAGGACCTGCCTCCGCGCAGCACGACGTTTGGCTACTTTGCGCGCTGGCGCGACGACGGCCTGTTCGGCCGGATCAACCATCACCTCGTCATGGCGGACCGCGAGCGGGTCGGTCGAAGGGCCTCGCCCACCGCCACAGTGCTTGATAGCCAGAGCGTGAAGACCACCGAGAGCGGAGGGCCGCGCGGCTACAACGCCGGAAAGAAGATCAAGGGCCGTACAAGGGCCGTAAGCGTTAGGCCCTGGTCGACACGGACGGACGCACTCTCGTCCTCGACCCACAGCCCGCCGACGTGCAGGATCGCGATGGGGCCGGACCGGTGCTGCGCCTGTCGCGGCGGACCTTCCCGTTCATCGCCAAGGCCTTCGCCGATGCAGGCTATGCCGGCGACAGGCCCGCGACCGCAACGATCATCACCGTCGACATCGTGCGCAAACCCAAGGATCAGGTCGGCTTTGCCGTGCGCCCGCGCAGATGGGTGGTCGAACGCTTCTTTGGCTGGATCAGCCGCAACCGCCGCCTTTGGAAAGACCCGGAGGCGACCCTCGCCTCAGCCCAGGCCTTCCTCTACGCCGCCGCCGTCATGATCCTCGTCCGAAGGCTCGGCCGAGCATCATGACTTACCAGACGGACTCTGAGGCCTACGCGCCTTCAGGTTGCGCAAGTGTGCAGCGCAGGCGCATTATCGCGCCCTTCATAATTGTGGGTCGTAGAAAGATGATGGGGAGGCACAGCGGTTCGGCAGAACTCACGGAGGCCCTGGCGTCCTGCCGGACGGCGTTCGCCGGCGTCGCGGTGATGAGCGGCGTGGTGAACGTGCTGTACCTCACCGGCTCGTTCTTCATGCTGGAGGTCTACGACCGGGTGATCCCGAGCCGTTCGGTGCCGACGCTGATCGGGCTGATGGCGCTGGCGCTGACGCTGTACGCGTTCCAGGGGGCGCTCGAGGCGATCCGCTCGCGCATCCTCGCCCGCGTCGGGGCGGCGCTCGACGAGGCGCTGTCGGGCCGCGTGTTCGACCTCGTAGTGCGTGCGCCGCTCAAGGGGGCCGCCCCCGGCGACGGGCTGCTGCCGCTGCGCGACCTCGACCAGATCCGCGCGTTCCTGTCGGGCACCGGCCCGTCGGCGTTCTTCGACCTGCCGTGGCTGCCGATCTACCTGGCCGTCTGCTTCCTGTTCCACCCGCTGATCGGCGTCGCCGCGCTCTGCGGCGCCCTCTTCCTCGCGGCGGTGACGTGGCTGACCGACCGCGCCACCCGCAGGCCGGCCCAGGCCGCGACCGGGCACGGCCTGCGCCGCAACGGCCTGGCGGAGGCCGGGCGCCGCAACGCCGAGGTGCTCGCCGCGCTCGGCATGCAGGGCCGCTTCCAGGCGCGCTGGGCCGGGGCCAACCGCGACTACATGGACGCCCAGCAGCGCAACGCCGACGTGGCCGGGGGCCTCGGCGCCGTGTCGAAGGTGTTCCGCATGGCGCTGCAATCGGGCGTGCTGGCGCTCGGCGCCTGGCTGGTGATCCAGGGCCAGGCCACCGCCGGCATCATCATCGCGAGCTCGATCCTGGTGTCGCGGGCGCTGGCCCCGGCGGAACTCGCCATCGCCAACTGGAAGGGCTTCGTCCAGGCGCGCCAGAGCTGGGCCCGGCTCTCGGACCTGCTCGCGCGCATCCCGGCCGGGCAGCCGCGCCACGGCCTGCCGGCGCCGTCGCGGACGCTGACGGTGGAGGCGGTCACGATCGCCCCGCCCGGCTCGCAGCGTCCGGTGGTCGGCGAGGTCAGCTTCGCGCTGAAGGCCGGGCAGGGCCTCGGGGTGATCGGCCCCTCGGCCTCCGGCAAGTCGAGCCTGATCCGCGCGCTGATCGGCGTGTGGCCGCCCCTGCGCGGCAAGGTGCGCCTCGACGGGGCGGCCCTCGACCAGTGGGAACCGGCCGACCTCGGCCCCCATCTCGGCTACCTGCCGCAGGAGGCGGAGCTGTTCGCCGGCACCATCGGCGAGAACATCGCCCGCTTCGACCCGGCGGCCTCGGCCGAGGCGGTGATCGCGGCGGCGCAGGCGGCCGGCATCCACGAGATGGTGCTGCGGCTGACCGACGGCTACGACACCCGGATCGGCGAGGGCGGGGCGGGCCTGTCCTCCGGCCAGCGCCAGCGCATCGGCCTGGCGCGGGCGCTCTACGGCGACCCGTTCCTGGTGATCCTCGACGAGCCCAACGCCAACCTCGATGCCGAGGGCGAGAACGCGCTGACCCGGGCGATCCTCGGCGTGCGGGCGCGGGGCGGCATCTGCATCGTCGTGGCCCACCGCCCCTCGGCCCTGGCCGCGCTCGACCTCGTGCTGATGATGGCCGACGGCCGCGCCCAGGCCTTCGGCCCGAAAGACGAGGTGTTCAAGCGCGTGCTGCGCGCCGCCCCCGAACCGGCCCCGGCGGGGCTGCCCGCGCAAGGGCCCGCGAAGCCGACCCTGCAGGAAAGCGCCTGACCATGGCCGATCCCGTGATCCTCGCAGGCCCGATCCCCGCCGTCCCGGCCGCCCCCCTGCCGCCGCGCCCCCGCGCCCGGGCCTCGATCCGGCGCCACCTCGCGCTGAGCCTGGGGCTCGGCACCGTGCTGGTGGTCGGCGTCGGCGGCTGGGCCACCTTCACCGAGATCGCCGGCGCGGTGATCGCGCCGGGCCAGCTCGTGGTCGAGTCCGACGTCAAGAAGGTGCAGCACCCCACCGGCGGGGTGGTCGGGGAGCTGCGCGTGCGCGAGGGCGACCGGGTCAAGGCCGGCGACGTGCTGATCCGCCTCGACGAGACGCAGACCCGGGCCAACCTCGACATCGTGCTGCGGGCGCTGGACGAGCTCGACGCGCGCCATGCCCGCGACGAGGCCGAGCGCGACGACGCCCCGACGATCGCCTTCCCCGCCGAGCTGCTGGGCCGCCGGGACGCCGACCCCTCGGTCGCCCGCCTCGTCGACGGCGAGACCCGCCTGTTCGCCGCCCGCCGCGCCGGCCGCGCCGGGCAGAAGGCGCAGCTCTCCGAGCGCATCGAGCAGCTGCGCCAGGAGATCGGCGGCCTGACCCAGCAGGCCAACGCCAAGGAGCGCGAGATCGCGCTGATCCTCACCGAGCTGACGGGGGTGCGCGAGCTCTACGCCAAGAACCTGGTGCCGCTCTCGCGCGTCACCGCGCTCGAGCGCGAGACCGCCCGGCTCCAGGGCGAGCGCGGCCAGCTCGTCGCGCAGACCGCCTCGGCCAAGGGCAAGATCACCGAGACCGAGCTGCAGATCCTGCAGGTCGACGGCGACATGCGCACCGAGGTCGGCAAGGATCTCGCCGAGATCCGCGGCAAGCGCTCGGAGCTGCGCGAGAAGCGGGTCGCGGCCGAGGACCAGCTCAAGCGCATCGACCTGCGCAGCCCGCAGGACGGCACCGTCCACCAGATGACGGTCCACACCGTCGGTGGGCTGGTGACGCCGTCCGAGCCGGCGATGCTGATCGTGCCCACGGCCGACCAGCTCGCCGTCGAGGTCAAGATCCCGCCCCAGGACATCGACAGCGTGCGCCGCGAGCAGCGCGCGGTGCTGCGGTTCTCCGCCTTCAACAGCCGCACCACGCCCGAGATCGACGGCACGGTGAGCCGCGTCTCGGCCGACGTCTCGACCGATCCCAAGACCGGACAGAGCTACTACACCGCCCGCATCCGCGTGCCCGAGACCCAGCGCGAGCGCCTGGGCGAGGTCCAGCTCGTGCCCGGCATGCCGGTCGAGGCCTTCCTCCAGATCGGCGAGCGCTCCGTGATGAGCTACCTGATGAAGCCGCTCGCCGACCAGGTCGCCAAAGCCTGGCGCGAGAAGTGAAAAAATTTGACTGCTACGGATGAATTCGTGCCAGCTGTAAGCAAATCTAAAAGCTAATATTGTTCCAGAACTTTCCATCAGGAAAATGGTCATTTGCCCGGCATTTGTACCGCATTCATCAGGTGCAAGTCAGGTGCATCATAGTGGCGAAAGCAACCAAATTGATCCACCTGAGGGTGCTTCAAACATGACGCTTCAGTTTAGATAGTGAAGATTGGCGGGTCTTAGCCACCGCCCATCGACTTAAGGTAAGCGCGCCGACAAAATTGTTACGGAATTGATCTAACTTAGGGAAATCTCGTGACGTTTAATTACTCTGTGTCGCTAGAGCGTTTTCGGTTTGCGCTGATTCGATGGGGTGGGGTTCACGGAGCGGCGACGGGCTGATTCACTGATCGCTCCGGAGGAGGAGCGACAGATGGGACGACCCTACAGCCAGGATCTGCGCGAGCGGGTGGTGGAAGCTGCCGCAACAACCTCGCGCCGGCAGGCGGCGGCGCGGTTTGGTGTCGGCATCGCCACCTCGATCCGCTGGATGGCCGCGCTCACGACGACCGGGACGGTGGCCGCTCGTCCGCAAGGGCGGGCGCACCGCTCAAAGCTCGATTCGCACGAGGCATTCCTACGCGCGCTGATCGACGAGAAGGACGACATCACCCTGGAGGAGATGCGCGTCCGGCTCCGGGACGAGCACGACCTCACGGTCGGGCTCGGCACCCTGTGGAGCTCCCTCGACGCACGCGACCTGACCTACACAAAAAGACAGCGCACGCCGCCGAGCAAAGTCGTCCGGATGTGAAGGCTGCGCGCGAGGCTTGGTTCGAGGGCCAACTCGATCTCGATCCGGCCCGCTTGGTATTCCTCGACGAGACTTGGACCTCGACCAACGTGGCCCGCACCCGCGGGCGTTCTCCCCGCGGCGAGCGACTGCGCTCGCCCGTGCCGCATGGCCATTGGAAGACCACGACCCTGGTGGCGGCCCTGCGCCTGTCCGGGATCGCCGCGCCGTTCGTGCTCGATGGGCCGATCAACCGCGACGCCTTCCAGGCTTACGTCGATCGCGTCCTGGTGCCCGAACTCACCCCCGGGGACATCGTGGTCATGGACAACCTCGGTAGCCACAAGGGGCCGGCCGTGCGGGCGGCGATCGAAGCAGCTGGCGCGCGACTACTGTTCCTCCCGCCCTACAGCCCCGACTTCAACCCCATCAGGGGATACCCCACTCGACCTGTCGATTGGGGCCCCCTCAGATGGCCTTCTCAAAGCTGAAAGCGCTGCTGCGCAAAGCTGCCGAGCGGACCGTCGAGGGATTGTGGTCGGCCATTGGGCGCCTTGTCGACACCGTCACACCCGACGAGTGCGCCAACTTCTTCGCCGCCGCGGGATATGAGCCAGATTAAACCGAAAATGCTCTAGCGCGTTCCGCGACATGTCGAAATGGCCAAAGTCGAGCTTTAAAAATTCGGACTGATCACGAACCTAAGACAATCGTCCTTCACGGGTCACAAAATATGCCCTCGATCTTGCCACCTTTCTTCTCGAGCCGTTCCTTGGTTCTGTCATAGACACCGCTAAGCTTATAGAGCGAGCCGAGGTCGACCTTGAGAGACCTCACTACGAGGCCAACCTAATCGTGCAGGCTGTCGCCTGGTACCTGCGCTACTCGCTGAGCTACCGCGACACCGCGACATGGGGCAGCTATTCCCAGAACGCACTCTGGAGGTGGACGATAGCACCCTGAACCGCTGGGTTCTGGCCTACATTTCCCTCA
>NZ_JAKSXU010000177.1:0-77587 GCF_022829325.1 Methylobacterium sp. J-092
CCCATGCCGCCATGGCTGTTCGGCGCGGGGTACATCGACAGGGTCGCACCGACGTAGGGCTGGCCCGGGGTGTAGGTCACCCGGAACGGCTCGTAGTCCATGCAGACGTGGTTGGTGGGCACGTAGAACAGGTTGGTCTTCGGCGAGTAGGCGGCGGGCTGCTGGTCCTTCGAACCCAACGCGGCCGGGCAGATACCCTTGGAGTTGGTATCTTCACCGTTCTGCTCGGTGGAGTACTTCGACAGGACCAGCGGGCGCCCGTAGGTCTTGGAACCCTTGTCCATGTCGACTTTGGAGGCCCAGTTGACGACCGGGTCGAACTTCTCGGCGACGAGGAGTTCGCCGGTGGCGCGGTCCAGGGTGTAGCCGAAGCCGTTGCGGTCGAAGTGGGTCAGGAGCGGGCGCTCCTTGCCGTCGACCTTCTGGTCGGTGAGGATCATCTCGTTGATGCCGTCGTAGTCCCACTCGTCGTGGGGGGTCATCTGGTAGACCCACTTGGCCTGCCCGGTGTCGGGGTTGCGCGCCCAGATGGTCATCGACCACTTGTTGTCGCCCGGACGCTGCTTGGGGTTCCAGGTCGAGGGATTGCCCGAGCCGTAGTACATCAGGTCGAGCTTCGGGTCGTACGAGTACCAGCCCCAGGTGCAGCCGCCGCCGGTCTTCCACTGGTCGCCTTCCCAGGTCTTCAGCGAAGAATCCTTGCCCACCGGCTTGCCGAGGTAGGTGGTCTTCTCCGGGTCGACCAGCATCTCGTCGTCCGGGCCGACGGAGTAGGCGCGCCAGACCTTCTTGCCGGACTTGAGGTCGTAGGCGGTCACGTGACAGCGTACGCCGAACTCGCCGCCCGAGATGCCGACGATGACCTTGTCCTTCACCGGCAGCACGGTGGCGGTGTTGGTCTCGCCCTTCTTCGGGTCGCCGTTCTGGACCGACCAGTTCACCTTGCCGGACTTGGCGTCGAGCGACACGACCGTGGTGTCGGCCTGGTGCAGGATGACGGCGCCGTCGGCGTAGGCCAGGCCACGGTTGACCGTGTCGCAGCACATCACCGGGATCACCGACGGGTCCTGCTTGGGCTCGTACTTCCACACGATCTTGGCCTCGTGGTCGAGGTCGAGCGCGTAGACGATGTTCGGGAACGGGGTGTGGACGTACATCATGTTGCCGATGACGAGCGGGGCGCCCTCATGGCCGCGCAGCACGCCGGTCGAGAAGGTCCAGGCCACCTGGAGGTTCTTGACGTTGTCCTTGTTGATCTGATCGAGCTTCGAATAGCGCTGGTTCGTGTAGTCGAGGCCCGGGAACGCCCACTGGTTGGGGTCCTGCATCAGCTTCATCAGGTTTTCGTTCGCGATGGCCGGCATCGCGGCCGGCAGGAGCGTCGCGGCGTAGGCGACGGACGCCGCAAGGGCGATCTTCCTCATAGGTGTTCCTCCATTTGAGCGTTCGAACCCGGACGTTGTGTCCGCCAGGGGTTTCGTCACCGCATCCCGGTCCGTCGGCGGCGACGTGTCGGCCCTGCGCGCTTCCGCGCCGGGCCCCGGACCGGGGCTGCATTCCCCTTGAGCCCCAATATCATCGTCCGGGAGCCCAAGTGGAGCGCCGGTAGAAGTATCGAATTATAAGACCAGCGCAATAAGAATTTTCTAAGTGCGACAGATTTATCCAGTCATTATCATGCAGATACTGATTTAACCAATACGCCGTCGCCCGAAAAAGCCATGGCTTTATCAGGGGCGCAAATAGTGCTGTTTTTTAAATAAAGATGCCGCTCTTTATTATTCCGAGACATCGCTTTTATGCGTTGACTCAGACTATCGAGTGGCTATCCTTATTCCTGCGACAGACTAGACCTAAGCACATGTATTCTTGTGACCGCTCGGAGGCGTGTGCCCTGGTCGCGGCGGAGCCTTATGGCTCCGCCTTTTTTTTCGTGCGCGAACGGGAAAAGGCCCGGACCGCGCCTGGTGGGCGACGGCGGGCATCAGGACGGTCTTGGATCGGGCAGGGTCATCGGTCGGCTCATGAGGGACCGCCTTGCGGCGATCCGGTTGCGGTCATGAGCGTGACGGTGCGGGTCAACACATAGCTCTACCCGCGCCGAAGCGCTCGGTAGAAGCTATCGTCCGGCCCATAGGGGGCCGGCAGTTATCGGGGAGCTTCATCCCCATCCCACGTCCGGGAACGTGGATTAATCCGTCGTCCGGGTCAATCCCTTCGTCGACCGATCACGCGCGGGTCACGGCAAGGGACAGGAAATAGGCGCCGTAAGCCGTCACCATGAGGGCCGCGACCCCGTCGAGGACGTAGGGCGGCACCTTCCGGAAGATCCCGGTGCCGCCGAGGGCGAAAGCCAAGGTCGCCACGAGCACGACCCCGATGCCGACCCCGAGGGTCGCCGTTCCCGCGCCCTCCCGAAGCGAGACGCCGAGCCAGACCACCAGGATCTCAAGCCCCTCGGCGACCAGGGCCCAGGCGGCGACGCCGAGGCCCGCGGCGTTGATCGGCCGCGACCAGTTCGCGTCCGTCGAGCCGGGGGCCGTGCCGGCATCGCGCTTCGAGAGCCCGTCGATGAACTCGTAGACCAGGTACAGGCCGAACCCGAGCAGCAAGACCGCCGAGATCCAATCCAGGACGTTCAGGGCCAGGAGGTAGGCCGCCTTGCGCAGGACGACCGCGAGGATCGACACCGCCAGCCCGCCGAGGATGGAGCCCGCCAGGACGCTGCGCCATCCGAACCGGTACGCCCCGGCCATCATCACCGTCGCGGCGATGAAGAGTTCGGTGAAGGTCACCTGGAAGGTGATGACGGCTCCGAGCCAGGAAAGGGTCATGGGATGCGCTCCGCCCCGGGCCGGCGTCGAACGCGCCGGCCTCGGCCGCGGAGGGCATAGACATGCCCCGGGCCCTAAACCAGCCACCGTCTTTCGTGATGCTTGCGAACGACCCGGGCCCCATCCCCACTCGGGATGGGGCCCGGGCGCGCGGGAGTTGGATCTTGACGAACGGGCGAGGCGAGGGCATCTCCCGTCCACGGCAATGGAATCTGCCGGGCCTTTCGGCCAAACCGCCCCCTGGGCTAATGACTCCTACCTTTTGCGGCGCCGCAACAAGGGGGACTCATGCGCGCGACCTTCCAAAACCTCTTCGACAGCCTGAACCTCGCGGCGTTCGTCCGTACGCGGCACGCCCATGCCGTTTCGGTGGCGCGTTGGTCGGCCATCCTCCTGCCGATGGCCGCGGCGGTCGGCACCCTCTGCGCGGCCTTCCTGTGGAGCCTCGACGCGGCCACACAGGCGCGCTTCGACCATCCCTGGTTCCTGTTCCTGCTTCCGCTCGGGGGCTGTGCCGTCGGCTTGCTCTACCACCTGTTCGGCAAGAGCGTGGAAGGCGGCAACAACCTCATCGTCGAGGAGATCCACGAGCCGGACGGCGGCGTGCCGCTCCGGATGGCGCCGCTTATCTTCCTCGGCACCATCGTCACGCACCTGTTCGGCGGGTCGGCCGGGCGCGAGGGTACCGCCGTCCAGATGGGAGGCAGCCTCGCCAGCGCCTTCGGCAAGCTCTTCGGGGTCGATGCGGCCGGGGTCCGGGTGCTCCTGATGGCGGGTATCGCCGCCGGCTTCGGCGCGGTCTTCGGCACGCCCATCGCCGGCGCGGTGTTCGCGCTGGAGGTGCTCGCGGTCGGTCGCGTCGAGTACGCCGCGCTGGTGCCCTGCCTCCTTGCCGCGGTGGTCGGCGACTGGACCTGCCAGGCCTGGGGCATCCACCACGGCTTCTACCACGTGGACTTCCTCGCCGGCGGCGCGAAGGCCCTGACCGTCGATCCGCTGCTCCTTGCCAAGGTCGCCCTCGCCGGCGTCGCGTTCGGCCTCGCCGGGCTGTTGTTCGCGGAGGCCAACCATCTCCTCGGCGGATGGCTCAAGCGCTTGGTCCCGTACGGGCCGCTTCGCCCGGTGATCGGCGGCCTGGTAGTGATCGGCCTCGTCTACGCCCTCGGGACGCGCGACTACCTCGGGCTCGGCGTCTCGGCGGCCACGCCCGACGGGCTCACGATCAACACCTTCTTCGGACCGGACATCCATCCCTGGAGCTGGGCCCTGAAGATCCTATTCACGGTCGTGACCCTCAGCGCCGGGTTCAAGGGCGGCGAGGTCACGCCGCTGTTCTTCATCGGGGCCGCGCTCGGCAACGCCCTGGCCGGGCCGCTCGGCGCGCCGGTGGACCTGTTCGCGGCGCTGGGGTTCGTCGCGGTCTTCGCCGGCGCAGCCAACACGCCGCTCGCCTGCACGCTGATGGGCATCGAGCTCTTCGGTGCGACGCACGGGGTCTATCTCGCCGTCGCGTGCTTCCTGGCTTACCTCTGCTCGGGTCACAACGGCATCTACCTGTCGCAGCGCATCGCGGTCCCGAAGTCGGCGGCGGCCAACATCCCGGACGGCATGACCCTGCGCCAGGCCCGTACGGGCCGGGTGCCGACCGTCGCACCGTTGGCCGAGCGCCCCATCACCGAGGAGACGTCATGACCCCATCGCATCGCGTCGTCGCCGCCGACACCGGCATGATCCGTATCTACATGAAGCCGGGCGAGCGCGGCGGCGCCGGCAAGGGCCGGTGGTTCTCTGGCTCGAAGCCGCTCTATCGGGAGCTCGTCGCCCAGGCCAAGGCGGAGGGCCTCATGAACGCCGTCGCCCACCAGTCCCACCACGGCTACAGCAACCATGGGCCGATCCAGGACGACGGCGCCGAGTCGCTCAACCCCGAGCTGACCATGTGCGTCGAGCTGATCGGCACCCGCGAGCAGCTCGAAGGCTTCTGCAGCCGGCACGGTGCCCAACTCGCGAACAAGGTCATCGTCTACAAGCACCTGGAGCATTGGAGCGTCAGCCAGGTCGGCGTCGGTGCGGCGGGGCGGGCTGCATGACATGAACCGTCCCAGGACGCTCCGGGCTTCGGATTGCCGGATGGGACCACGGATGCGATAGCCGGCCATGGGTGCGCGGTCCGACCTTCGGACCGGCAGGCTTCAGCGTTGGTCGGGCCGCCAGCGCGGGAGACCTATGCCCTGCCGCTGCCCCCCCGCCCGATTTCCGCCCTGCGTAACGTCCTGCAGGGCGAGGCCTCCGGCGGCCTGATCCTGATGGCGAGCGCCGCCCTGGCGCTGGCCGTCGCGAACTCCGGCTGGTCGGAGACCTACTTCGCGATCCTGAAGATCCACGTCGGCGGGCTCAGCGTCCTGCACTGGGTCAACGACGGCCTGATGGCGGCGTTCTTCCTGCTCGTCGGCCTGGAGATCAAGCGCGAGGTCCTCGACGGTCGCCTGCGGACCTGGCCCGACCGGGTGCTGCCCGGCATCGCGGCGCTGGGCGGCATGGTCGCCCCGGCGCTGGTCTACGTCGCCATCAACCGGGCGTCCCCCGAGACCCTGCGCGGCTGGGCGATCATGACCGCGACCGACATCGCCTTCGCCCTCGGGGTGCTGGCCCTGCTCGGGTCGCGCGTGCCCGTGTCGCTCAAGGTCTTCCTGACCGCGCTCGCCATCATCGACGACCTCGGGGCGGTCCTCATCATCGCCGCCTTCTACACCGCGGACCTGTCGCTTCCGACGCTCGGCGGGGCGGCGGCCGTGTTCGCGGTCCTGTTCGGCATGAACAAGGCGGGATTGAGCCGGCTGACGCCCTACCTCGTCCTCGGCGCGGTGCTTTGGTTCCTGGTGCTGAAATCCGGCATCCACGCGACTAGATGTTTGGTCCCGCCATGTGGTGATACATCTGATTCCACATGGAGGGACGCGCTATGGGACAGATTCTCCACGGCAGCGCCACAACGACTGAGACGGTCCGTCGGGCAATCCAAGCTTGTAAAGAGAGCGTGAGAGCCGCCGCGAAGCACTATGGGATCAGCCCAACTACCGTGCAGAAGTGGCGTTCACGTCCGACCAGCACCGATGCGCGGATGGGACCGAAGGAGCCTCACTCCACCGTGCTGAGCCTGGAGCACGAGGCGGTCATCGTCGCCTTTCGCCGGCACACCCTGCTGCCACTGGATGACTGCCTCTACGCGCTCCAGGCCAGCATCCCGCATCTGACCCGCTCAAGTCTGCACCGCTGTCTGCAGCGTCACGGCATCAGTCGACTGCCGAACGTCGACGGCGACAAGCCCAAGCGTTCGCGCTTCAAAGCCTACCCGATCGGCTACTTCCACATCGACATCGCACAGGTCAGCACCGAACAAGGCAAGCTCCACCTGTTCGTTGCCATCGACCGGACGAGCAAATTTGCCTTCGTTCAACTTCACGAAAAGGCGACTCAGCGGATCGCAGCGGCCTTTCTACGCGATCTGGTCGCGGCCGTGCCCTACACGATCCACACGGTCCTGACTGATAACGGCATTCAGTTCACGGACAACAAGCCGGTGAACGCGGAGGCCGAGGCCAAGGTGGCTGCCTACTGGGCCGAGCGCGATGAGCCTCGCTTGTACCGCTGGCATTCGTTCGAATGGGCCTGCGAGCAGACCAAGATCAAGCATCGCCTGACCAAACCACGCTGCCCGTGGACAAACGGCCAGGTCGAGCGGATGAACCGCACCATCAAGGACGCCACGGTCAAGCGCTACCATTACACCGACCACAACGAGCTGCGCCGCCACCTGCAACTGTTCGTGGAGGCCTACAACTACGGTCGCCGACTGAAGACCCTGCGAGGCCTCACGCCCTACGAATTTATCTGCCAGACCTGGACGAAACAGCCCGAACGCTTCAGGCTCGATCCGTCACACCACATGCCGGGACCAAACATCTATCGCGGGCGTCCTCTTGGCCCTGACGATTCCTCTCCGCCCGAGCGTCGGAAAGCCGGACGACCCGACCTCGCCCCTGCACAAGCTGGAGCATGCGATCCATCCATGGTCCGCCTGCCTGGTGCTCCCGGTGTTCGGGTTCGCCAATGCCGAGGTCTCGTTCGCCGGCATGTCGGGGAAGATGCTGCTCGATCCGGTAACGCTCGGCGTGGCGCTGGGCCTGTTCGTGGGCAAGCAGGTCGGGGTGTTCGGGGCGGTGGTGGCCGCGGTGAGGCTGGGGTGGGCGCAGCGGCCGGCCCATGCGGGATGGTGGCACCTCTACGGCCTGTCGCTGCTGTGCGGCGTAGGCTTCACCATGAGCCTTTTCATCGGGCTGCTGGCCTTCGCCGCCAGCCCGGAACTCGAAGCGGAGACCAAGATCGGCGTCCTGCTCGGTTCGCTGTGTTGCATGGCCTTGGGCGCCCTAGTGCTCCTGCTGGCACCCAGGCCGGACAGGGGGCGCCGCCCCGATCCCGAGAGGCCGCGTCCCCGGGCCGAGGCGACGGCATGAACCCACGCCCCAGGGCATGACCGGAGACGCCCGTCGACCGGTTCCGGCTACGTCCGGCGGGTATCGTGCTCGCCTGCCTCAGAAGTGTGGCGAGGGCGGGCGTGACTTCGGAGCGCCGCCGGCCAAGTCGTCGATGGCCGGAAAGCGGTACGACCGGGGAGCATGCGGGCTCCGCGACCGTCGAAGCACACCATGCCGTAGGGGCGTGGTTCATGCCGCACGAGCGCTCCGATATCTGGGCGCCCTTCTGCGACTTCGACATGCCGGGCAGCATGTGCGGGGTGACCATGGCAGGGCGCGTCCACGAGACTGGACCCGACATCCGCCTCGTGGTGACCTTAAGACTTAAACGGTCCGCCGATGGCGAGATCCCCGATCACGGCCCGTTCCTGCCGAAGCCCTACGACGCCGCCAAGGTCGTCGACGAGATCCATCACGCGACCTGACGGGTTTTCAGATCGGTGATCCTCATGCTGGCCGGGTCTGGAACCCGATGTCGGCGGCGACGGCCTTCAGGCGCTCCGGCTCGCGCTCCTTCCGCTCGGAATAGCGGTCGACGAGATGGTCGGAGCGCTCGCGGGTTAGGAGCGTGAACTTGAAGAGCTCCTCGCAGACGTCGACCACCCGGTCGTAGAGCGGCCCGGGTTTCATCCGGCCGTCGTCGTCGAACTCCTTGTAGGCCATCGGCACCGACGACTGGTTCGGGATGGTGATCATCCGCATCCAGCGCCCCAGGATGCGAAGGTTGTTGACCGCGTTAAACGACTGAGAGCCACCGGAGACCTGCATCACGGCGAGGGTCCTGCCCTGCGTCGGACGCACCGACCCCTCGGACAGTGGTAGCCAGTCGATCTGGCTCTTTATCACGCCGGTCATGTTGCCGTGGCGCTCGGGGCTGACCCAGACGTGACCCTCCGACCAGATCGAGAGGTTCCTGAGCTCCTGCACCTTGGGATGGTCGGCCGTGGCGTCGTCGGGCAGCGGCAGGCCGTGCGCGTCGTAGATCCGAACCTCGCCGCCCATCGCCTCTAGGAGGCGCGCGGCCTCGTAGGCGAGGAAGCGGCTGAATGAGCGCTCCCGCAGCGATCCGTACAGGACCAGGAAGCGTGGAGCGTGGGTGAACGGCGTCGCCACCCGCAGCACGTCGGTCGTCGGGACCACGAAGTGCCCCTCGCTCAGGTTTGGCATTCCATCGGTGAAAGGCTGGAGGGGCTTGTCCAAGACGTATCGTTCCTCTACGTTTCAACGATGGTTGAGACATTGACATTATGATGGGCGAACGGCAAGCCGTCGCCGCGTTCGCGGCCCTCGGGCAGGAGCATCGACTGCGCATCGTGCGCCAGCTCGTCACCGCCGGGCCGGAGGGCATGGCGGCCGGCATGCTGGCCGAGGCGGTCGGCGTTTCGGGCACCAACCTGTCGTTTCACCTCAAGGAGCTCAGCCATTCGGGGCTGGTCACCTCCCGGCGGGAGGGGCGCTCGATCATCTACAGCGCGGCCTACCCGGACCTGTCGGAGCTCATCCAATTCCTGATGCGCGACTGCTGCCAGGGCCGCCCCGAGGTCTGTGCCCCTGCCGTCGCGGCCCTCGCCGCCTGCTGCCCGCCAACCGGAGACACAGTCCATGCCTGACAGCGTCTACAACGTCCTTTTCCTTTGCACCGGCAACTCCGCCCGCTCGATCCTCGCCGAGGCGATGCTGGCCATGGACGGCAAGGGTCGCTTTCGCTCCTTCTCCGCCGGCAGCCAGCCCAAGTCGGAGGTGAATCCGATGGCACTCCAGGTCCTGCGCGAGAGCGACTACCCGACCGAGGGCATGCACTCGAAGTCGTAGGACGAGTTCGCCAAGCCCGACGCACCGGTCATGGATTTCGTGTTCACGGTCTGTGACAACGCCGCGGGCGAGGCCTGCCCGTACTGGCCCGGGCAGCCGGTGACGGCGCACTGGGGCATCGAGGACCCCGCCGCAGTCGAGGGTAGCGAAATCGTTCGCAAGACCGCCTTCGTCACCGCCCAGCGCTACCTCAAGAATCGGATCTCGGCCTTCCTCGCCCTGCCGATGGCGAGCCTCGACCAAGTCTCCCTGTCCGCGAAGGTCCGCGAGATCGGCCAGCAGGCCGGCGCGACCTCGCCCCGTCCGGAGGTCGCGTGATGGACGTCGTCATCTATCACAACCCAGATTGCAGCACGTCGCGCAACACCCTGGCCCTGATCCGCAACGCCGGCATCGAGCCGCACGTCGTCGAGTATCTGAAGAGCCCGCCGAACCGAACGCTAGTCCGCCAGCTCGCCGAGCGAGCCGGCGTCACGATCCGTGATCTCCTTCGGGAAAAGCGTACGCCCTACGCGGAGCTCGGCTTGGCCGATACTGCGCTCACCGACGACCGGCTTCTCGATGCCATCGAGATGCACCCGATCCTGCTCAACCGACCCATCGTCGTAAGCCCGAAGGGCGTCGCGCTATGCCGCCCGTCGGAGGCGGTCCTCGATCTCCTGCCCGCCCAGCAGGGTGCGTTCGTCAAGGAGGACGGCGAGCGGGTCGTCGACGAGCACGGCCGGCGCGTCGCCACCGCCTGATCCTGCCCAGATCGCCAAGAATAAGAAACGGTCCCGATGCTCGCGCTCGCCATCTTCGTGGTCACCCTCGTCTTCGTCATCTGGCAGCCGAAGGGGTTCGGGATTGGGTGGAGCGCCCTGATCGGGGCCGCGGTCGCGCTCGCCACCGGGGTCATCCATCCCGGCGACATCCCGCTGGTCTGGCACATCGTCTGGGACGCCACCTTCACCTTCGTGGCGCTGATCATCATCTCGCTGCTGCTCGACGAGGCCGGCTTCTTCCACTGGGCGGCGCTCCATATCGCCCGGTGGGGCGGCGGACGGGGCCGCTTGCTGTTTCCGTTGGTGATCCTCCTCGGCGCAGCCATCGCGGCGGTGTTCGCCAACGACGGCGCCGCCCTGCTGCTCACCCCCATCGTGCTGGCCATCCTGCTGCGCCTCGACTTCAAGCCTGCGGCCGCGCTGGCGTTCATCGTCGCCTGCGGGTTCGTCGCGGACTCGACCAGCTTGCCGCTGGTGATCTCGAACCTCGTCAACATCGTCTCGGCGAACTTCTTCGACATCTCCTTCAGCCGCTACGCCGCCGTGATGGTACCGGTGAACCTGGTCTCGCTCGCGGCGACCCTGGTGGTGCTGTGGCTGTTCTACCGGCGCGACCTGCCGGCCACTTACCCGGTGGCCGAGCTCGAAGCGCCGCGGCACGCGATCAAGGACCCGCTGGTGTTCAAGTCGGCCTTTCCACTCCTGGCCCTGCTGCTGGTCGCCTACTTCGTGACGGCCCCGTTCGGCGTGCCGGTCTCGGTGGTGACCTGCGCCGGCGCCGTGGTGCTGCTGGCGCTGGCCAGCCGGAGCCGCGTCATCCCGATCCGAAAGGTGCTGGCGGGCGCCCCCTGGCAGATCGTGCTGTTCAGCCTCGGCATGTACCTCGTCGTCTACGGCCTGAAGAACGCCGGCCTGACCGACTACCTGGCGCAAGGCCACGTCTGGCTTTCGGGCCACGGACCATTCGTGGCCACCATCGGCACGGGGGTCGCCGCAGCCATCCTGTCCTCGGTCATGAACAACATGCCGAGCGTGCTGGTGGGCGCGCTCTCGATCCAGCAGGCCCCGGACCTGTCGCCCCTGATGCGCGAGCTCATGGTCTACGCCAACGTCATCGGCTGCGACCTCGGCCCGAAGTTCACGCCCATCGGGAGTCTGGCGACCCTGCTCTGGCTCCACGTCCTCGATACCAAGGGCCAGCGCATCACCTGGGGCCAGTACATGCGGGTCGGCCTCGTGATCACCCCGCCGGTTCTGCTCGACACCCTGGCGGCCCTGGCACTGTGGCTGCCCGTGCTCGGGGCTCGGTAGCGCGGCGATGCCCCCGACGCGTCGATGGCCCGTGATCTCGGCCCTGGGCGTCGTCCAGATCCTGACCTGGGGCTCCTCGTTCTACCTGCTGTCGGTGCTGGCCGCGCCGATGTCGAAGGATACGGGATGGCCCCTCGGCTGGGTCATCGGGGGGCTGTCGGCCGGCCTCCTCGTCGCGGGCCTCGTCTCGCCGCGGGTGGGAGCCTTCATCGGGGAGCATGGCGGGCGGCCGGTGCTGGCCTTCGCCGCCATCGCCCTGGCGCTGGGCCTCACGGGCCTCGCCCTGGCCCCGAACCTCACGGCTTACCTGGCGGCCTGGCTTCTCGTCGGCCTCGGCATGGGTACCGGCCTGTACGACCCTGCCTTCGCCACGCTCGGACGCCTCTACGGCGCCGAGGCAAGGTCCGCCATCACGACCCTGACCCTGTGGGGCGGTTTCGCCAGCACGGTGTGCTGGCCGCTCTCGGCCTTCCTCGTCGAACGGGTCGGCTGGCGCGGGACCTGCCTCGCCTATGCCGGGTTGCATCTTTCGGTCACGCTGCCGCTCGTCCTGCTCGCGATCCCCCGCCCGCCCGCACACCCGGTCACGCGACCCGCAGGCCCGAGCCCCGTCATTCGTCTCCATGGTCGGGAACACCGTGCCTTCCTCCTCATGACGGGGGTGCTGACCCTCGGGGGCACGGTGATGGCCATGGTGTCGGTGCACCTCATCACCCTGCTGCAGGCCCGTGGCGTCGCGCTAGCCTCGGCCGTCGCTTACGGCGCCCTGATCGGACCGTCGCAGGTGGGGGCGCGCATCGTCGAGATGGCCGGGAAGGGCCGGCATCACCCACTCTGGACCCTGACCGCCGCCATGATCCTGGTGGTCCTTGGGGTCACGATGCTGGCGGCCGGCCTACCCTTGGGCGGGCTGGCGCTGGTCCTCTACGGGGCCGGCAACGGGATCTACTCGATTGCACGGGGTACGGTGCCCCTGGCCCTGTTCGGTCCGGAACGCTACGCCGCGCTCGTCGGCCGGTTGGCGCGTCCGGGCCTGGTGGCGCAGGCGCTCGCGCCATCCCTCGGGGCCGTCGTGATGACACATGGCGGAGCCGATGCGACCTATACCGTCCTGACCGTTCTTGCCCTGGACAACGTAGTGCTCGCCCTGTTGCTGTGGCGCGTACGCTAAGCGCCGGCCCGTTCCCGGATCCACCTGGGTTCACGGAATTGGATGCCCGCCAGATGCCGCCGCTCGCGCCGTCGGGGGCATCGTTCAAGCATTCGGGCAAGCGTGAGAGGACATCGGCCGGCGACCCTTGACCTTACCACTATGGGAAGCCCCATCTCGGCGTGACGTTATCGAAGGAAGAGCGTCATGTTCCGTTACAAGGTCGACAAAATGGGATGCGGCGGATGCGCCAAGTCCGTGACCCGCGCGGTGCTTGGCATCGAGCCTGGAGCCCGGGTGGATGTGGACCTCGGTGCCAAGCTCGTGACCGTGTCCGATGCCGCCGGCCCGGCCGACCGGATCGCCGGAGCCATCGTTGCGGCCGGCTTCCCGGCGGTGCTCGCCTGACGGGTGCTTGCAACCAACCTGGTCCTGCGTCGTTCGAGGAATTCGGAACGGGCTTTCGCCCGACCGTAGAATTTGGCATCCTGCATCCGTGACCCTTTGGCTTGCCCTTAGGCGACTGTTGCCGCTGCTGGCGGTTCTCAGCCTCGCCCTGACGCCGGTGACCGCTCCCGCGGCCACTGCGGGCATGCACGCGTCCATCGCTCACGAGGCCGCGGCCTCGATGCCAATCGTTCACCACGGCATGGTCATGGATCATGCCGAAATGGGTGCGATGGACATGGCCGAGATGGCCATGGACGACATGCCCTGCTGCCCGAAGGAAACGGCGAAGAAGCCCGACTGCACCAAGGGCTGCCCGCTGATGGCCCTGTGCCTCGCAAGCGCCGCGTCCCTGCTGCCGGGGACGGTCGCCGTCCCGGCTCCCGTCGCGTCCCGTGCGACACTGTCCTGGCCCGCCTCGGCGTCCTTCGCGAGCGTGCATGGGACGCCGCTACCCGAGCCCCCCCGAGCCTGAACCGATGACGCCGGCGCCGCATGCGCCGGCACGGTGACGCATGACCACGCGTCCCTTCCCGTCGTTCAGGAGACATCCCCCGTGACCCAGAAGACTTTTTCGCGCGCCGTCTCGGCGGCGCTGCTCGGTGCCGCCCTGTCGGCGACCGCGTTCCCGGCATTCGCCGACACCAAGGACTACCGCTTCGAGCTCGTGCAGCAGGAGGCCAAGGTCGGCGAGGCTGTCCTGTCGGTGCGCCTTCTCGATAAGCGCAGCGGCAAGCCAGTTCCCGACGCCGTGATCTTCGCCAAGCGCATCGACATGGCGCCCGACAGCATGGACGAGATGACCTCAAAGATCGAGCAACTCCCCACGACCGAACCGGGCGTCTATCGCTTCAAGGCGAAGCTCACGATGGCCGGCGGCTGGCGCCTGTCGCTCGGGGCCAAGGTCCAGGGCGAGACCGGCACGGTCGAGGACAAGCTGGTCTTCAAGGCCGTCAAGTGAGCCGCGCGGCCTGGTTCGCCGGGACCCTCGCCGCACTCGCGGCGGGGGGCGCCGGCTATGTCGCGGGGCATGGGGAGAACCCCGTGCCGGCGCTCGCCGAGCGCGCCCGGACGGAGTTCGCCCGGTGGTCTCCGGGCCCCATGCTGGCCGCGCAGGCTACGGCCCCCGCGAAGGCGACCGGACCGGTGGTCTACTACCAGGACCCGGACGGGAAGCCGGTCTACTCGCTTTCGCCGATGGCGACCGCGGATGGCCGGGAGTTCCGGGCGGTCCACGCCAGCGAGGACGTGCGCTTCGACGCGCCGGATGCGGACGAGGCCATGCCCGCCGACATGGCCGGGAACGGAATGGCCGGGCACGACATGGCCACCCAGGACACGGGGAAGGCTGGGGATGCGAAGGCCGCCGCGGGCGCCCGGCGCATCCAATACTACCGCAACCCGATGGGGCTGCCGGATACCTCGGCGACGCCGAAGAAGGATTCGATGGGGATGGACTACATCCCCGTCTACGAAGGCGAGGACAGCGACGGCAACGTCGTGACCGTCTCGCCCGGCAAGGTCCAGCGCACCGGCGTACGGACCGGGGTGGTCGAGCGCCGGGTGGTCGCCCAGCCCGTGCGCGTCCCCGGTACCGTCGCCCTCGACGAGCGGCGGGTGACGGTCATCGCGACACGCTCGGACGCCTACGTCGACCATGTCGAGAACGTCACCACCGGCGACCGCGTCCGCAAGGGGCAGGCGCTGGTCCACGTCTACTCGCCCGAGATCAACGCCGCGGCGGCCCAGCTCATCGCCAACCCGGGCTTCGACGGCGCGAGGCGGCGCCTGCGGAACCTGAACGTCTCCGAGGCCGTGATCGACGAGATGGAGCGCACCCGGAACGTGCCGATGGCCATCACATGGTCCTCGGCTCGGGACGGCATCGTCCTGCAGCGGACCGCCATCGAGGGCATGAAGGCCGCGGCCGGGGATACCCTGTTCCGGATCGGCGACATCTCCACCATGTGGGTGCTGGCCGACGTGCCGGAGCGCGACCTTTCCAACGTCCGCGTCGGGCAAACTGCCACGATCCGCCTGCGCTCGGCCCCGGGCCGCACCTTCACCGGCAAGGTCGGGACCATCTACCCGCAGGTGAACCCGGAGACCCGGGCCACGCGGGTGCGCATCGAGCTCCCGAACCCGGACGGCACCTTGCTGCCGGACATGTACGCCGACGTCGAGATCGCGACGGGGGACGCCATGCCGGTCGTGGCCGTGCCCGACGACGCCGTCATCGACACCGGCGAGCGACAGGTCGTGCTGATCGAGCGCGGCGAGGGTCGCTTCGAGCCCAAGGCCGTGAAGGTCGGCGTGCATGGCGGCGGCTACACCGAGATCCGCGACGGCATCTCGACCGGCGACCGGGTGGTGACCTCGGCCAACTTCCTCATCGACGCTGAGAGCAACCTGAAGGCGGCACTGCAAGGCCTGGCGCCTCCCAAGGACGACCGCCTGGCCGCCGACGCGGGAGCGACGCCATGATCGCGCGCCTCATCGGATGGTCGGCCCGCAACCTCGTACTGGTACTGGTGGGCACCGTGTTCGCCGTCGCGGCAGGCGTCCTGTCGCTGCGGACCCTGCCGCTCGACGCCATCCCCGACCTCTCGGACGTGCAGGCCATCGTCTACACGGAGTACCCGGGGCAGGCCCCCCAGGTCGTGGAGGATCAGGTCACCTACCCGCTGACCACCGCCATGCTGACGGTGCCGAAGGCGAAGGTGGTGCGCGGCTTCTCGTTCTTCGGGGTGTCGTTCGTCTACGTCATCTTCGAGGACGGCACCGACCCGTACTGGGGCCGCTCGCGGGTGCTCGAATACCTCAACGCCGCGGCGAGCCGCCTGCCGGCGGGCGTGACCCCGACGCTCGGCCCCGACGCCACGGGTGTGGGCTGGGTCTACCAGTACGTGGTGGTCGCCAAGGAACGGACGCTCGCCGAGCTTCGCTCCCTGCAGGACTGGGTGGTCCGGTTCGGGGCCTCGCGGGCAGAGGGCGTCGCCGAGGTCGCTGGCGTCGGCGGCTTCGTGAAGCAGTACAACGTCGTGGTCGACCCGAACCGGCTACGCGCGCAGGGCATCTCCCTCAACAAGCTCCGGGACGCGATCCGGTCGAGCAACGCCGACGTCGGCGGCCGCACGGTCGAGCTCTCCGAGTTCGAGTTCATGGTCCGCGGGCGCGGCTACCTGAGGGGCGTCGCCGACATCGAGAACATCGTCCTCAAGACCGCGGGCGGCACGCCGCTGCGGGTGCGCGACGTCGCCCGGGTCGAGCTCGGACCGGACGAGCGTCGCGGCATCACCGAGATGAACGGCGAGGGCGAGGTCGCCGGCGGCATCGTCCTGCAGCGCTTCGGCGCGAACGCGCTGAACGTCATCGAGGGCGTTAAGGCGAAGCTCGCGGAGGTGGCGAAAAGCCTTCCCGCGGGCACCGAGATCCTGCCGGTCTACGACCGCTCTCAGCTCATCGACGCGGCCATCGACACCCTGCGGCACACGCTGGTCGAGGAGAGCGTCGTCGTCTCGCTCGTTTGCATCGTCTTCCTGCTGCATGTGAGGAGCGCGCTCGTCGCCATCCTGATGCTGCCGGTCGGGATCCTGATGGCGTTCGTCGGCATGCGAGCCCTGGGTCTCGGCGCCAACATCATGAGCCTGGGCGGCATCGCCATCGCGGTCGGCGCCATGATCGACGCGGCCATCGTGATGATCGAGAACGCCCACAAGCACCTGGAACGGGCGCCACCGGACAAGCCCCGGGTCGAGATCCTGGTCGAGGCGGCGTCCGAGGTCGGCCCGTCCCTGTTCTTCTCGCTCCTCATCATCACGGTCAGCTTCCTGCCCATCTTCACCCTGGAGAGCCAGGAGGGCCGCCTGTTCGGTCCGCTGGCCTTCACCAAGACCTTCGCCATGGCGGCGGCCGCGATCCTGTCGGTGACCTTGGTCCCCGCGCTGATGGTGCTGTTCGTACGGGGCCGGATCATCCCGGAGCACAGGAACCCGCTGAACCGGCTCCTGATCTGGCTCTACCGGCCGCTGATCGCGGGCGTGCTGCGGGCGCGGGTCCTAACCGTCCTGCTCGCCCTCGGGGTGCTGGCGGCGACCGTCTGGCCGGCCCGTCAGCTCGGCTCGGAGTTCATGCCCGACCTCAACGAGGGCACGCTGATGTACATGCCGACGACCCTGCCGGGCCTGTCGGTGACCAAGGCCGGCGAGCTCCTCGCAACCCAGGACCGCATCATAAAATCATTCCCGGAGGTGGCCTCAGTCTACGGCAAGGCGGGCCGCGCCAACACCGCGACCGACCCGGCGCCGGTGGAGATGTTCGAGACGGTCATCGCGCTGAAGCCGCCGTCCGAGTGGCGGCCGGGCGTGACGCTGGCGAGCCTCAAGGCCGAGATGGACAAGGCGCTGCAGTTCCCGGGCGTGTCGAATGCCTGGACGCAGCCGATCCGCGCCCGAATCGACATGCTCTCGACCGGCATCCGCACCCCGGTCGGCATCAAGGTACTAGGAACGGACCTGAAGGAGATGGAAGGGGTCGCCCGCCAGGTCGAGGCGGTGGTGCGCAACGTGCCGGGCACGTCCAGCGCCTACGCGGAACGGGTCATCGGCGGCTACTTCCTCGACATCACGCCGGACCGGGAGGCGCTCGGGCGCTACGGGCTGATGGTCGGGGACGTGCAGGACGTCATCGCCACGGCGCTTGGCGGCCAGAGCGTGACGAACACCGTCGAGGGACGCGAACGCTACACCGTCAACGTCCGCTACCCCCGGGCCTTCCGGTCCGATCCGCGGGCCATTGCCGACGAGGTGCAGGTGCCACTCCCGGCCGGGGGGACGGTGCCGTTGCGCGAGGTCGCCAAGGTCGAACTCACCCGGGGCCCGACCTCGATCCGCACGGAGAACGGACAGCTTGCGGTCTACATCTTCGTCGACATCAATGGGCGCGACCTGGGCGGCTACGTCGCCGACGCGCGGGCCGCGGTCGACAGCGAGGTCAAACTCCCACAGGGCACGACCCTGCAGTGGAGCGGTCAGTACGAGTACCTGGAGCGGGCCGCGGCGCGCATGAAGGTGGTAGTGCCGCTGACGCTGCTCGTCGTGTTCCTGCTGCTGTTCATCAACTTCCGCCGCCTGACCGAGACGCTCATCGTCATGCTGTCGCTGCCGTTCGCCCTGGTCGGCGGCATCTGGCTGATGTGGTGGATGGGCTTCAACATGTCGGTGGCCGTGGCGGTCGGGTTCATCGCGCTCGCCGGCGTCGCCGCCGAGACCGGGGTGATCATGCTGGTCTACCTCGACCATGCCCTCGACGAGGTCCGGGCCGCGTGCGCACGCGAGGGGCGGCCCCTGTCCCGCGAGGATCTGCGGCGGGCGATCATGGTCGGCGCGGTCGAGCGGGTGCGCCCGAAGATGATGACGGTGACCGCCATCATGGCGGGCCTCATTCCGATCCTGTGGAGCACGGGCGCCGGCTCCGAGGTCATGCAGCGCATCGCTGTGCCGATGATCGGCGGGATGGTGTCCTCGACCGTGCTGACGCTCGTGGTGATCCCCGCCGTCTACGGACTCGTGAAGGGATGGGGCCTGTCCACGGCCGCCGAGACGCCGGCGAGTGGCTCCCCGGCCGAACGACCCGCTTACCGCGAGGCGGCGGAGTAGGCGCCTGCGGACGGATTAAAAATCCCGGCCAAGAAGAAAGGAATTTATTAGAACGAACTATAGCGGCCTGAGTTGACAGAATGAGCAGGGCAATACTGGGGGTATATTGTCACCCAGTGCTGATGCTCGTCTCTTTTTGTCTAACATAAAGGAGCCTCACATGGGCAATATGTCGAGCGAGATGCAGTCCTGCATCGACGAATGTCTTCGCTGCTATCAGACCTGCCTCGGCATGGCCTCGAACCACTGCCTCCCGGCGGGCGGCAAGCACGTCGAGCCCGAGCACTTCCGCCTGATGCTGGCCTGCGCCGAGATGTGCCGGACGTCGGCGCACTTCATGCTGATCGGGACGAGGCATCACAAGCACACCTGCGCCGAGTGCGCCGACGTCTGCGAGGACTGCGCCCGAAGCTGCGAGCAGGTAGGCGACATGCAGCATTGCGTCGAGCAGTGCCGCCGCTGCGCCGAGAGCTGCCGGAAGATGGCCGCCTGATCGAAGCGCCGCCGGAGCCGGTTCGGGCTCAGTGACCGGCCACGGCCTTCCGACGCGGTGCGGGGGGCGGCATCGCCCCCTGGGAGCCGCCCGGATGGCAGGCCGGGACGTTCGCCCCGGTCTCCAGGCTGGCGATGATCGGGCAGTCCGGCCGGCCGTCGCCGTCGCAGGCGTCGGCCAGGGACCGCAGGGCGTCGGCCATCTCGTTCAGTTGGCGGGCCCGCTGTTCGAGTTCCGTGACATGGGCCCTCGCGATGGCCTTCACGTCGGCGTTGCTGCGGTCGGGGTCGCTCCAGAGCCCGAGCAGCACCCGGATGCGGTCCAGCGAGAAGCCCAGGTCCCGGGCGTGCCGTATGAAGCCGAGCCGGTGCAGGTCGGCGGTCCCGTAATCGCGGTAGCCGCTGTCGCGACGGTCCGCCGGGGGCACGAGCCCGATGCTTTCGTAGTGCCGGATCATCTTGGCCGAGACCCCCGAGGCCCGGCTCGCCTCGCCGATGTTCATCGTGAGAGCCCCTCCGTTGACCTTCCCATGATGGGAAGGTCCAGGAAGGTGCGCAAGCCCAATCGGCCGCGACCGATCCGTCGTTTCCACGGCAACGAGCGGACGGCATCCCGGCCAGACAACCCACGGAGTTTCCGATGCAAGCCACCGCGTCCCGCAAAGCCGTCCTGTACCGGATGATGATGCCGCAGCACACGTGCCCCTACGGCCTGAAGGCGAAGGACCTCCTCGAACGCCAGGGTTTCGAGGTGGAGGATCATTGGCTGAGCACCCGCGAGGAGACCGACCGCTTCAAGGCCGATCACGGGGTCAAGTCGACGCCCCAGACCTTCATCAACGGCGAGCGGGTCGGGGGTTTCGACGACCTCAGGCGGCATTTCGGGCGAGCCGCCAACGACCCCAACGCGACGACCTATACGCCGGTCGTGGCGGTGTTCTCGATGACCGCGCTGATGGCGCTCGCGGCGAGCTACGCCGTGTACTGCACGCCCCTGACCGTTCGGGCGGCCGAGTGGTTCATCGCCTTCAGCATGTGCGTGCTGGCCCTCCTCAAGCTGCAGGACGTCGAGACCTTCTCGTCGATGTTCCTCGGCTACGACCTGCTGGCCAAGCGCTGGGTGCGTTACGCCTACGCCTATCCATTCCTTGAGGGCATCGCCGGCGTCCTGATGGTGGCCGGCGCCCTGAACTGGCTGTCGATCCCCGTGGCCCTGTTCATCGGCGCCATCGGCGCGGTCTCGGTGTTCAAGGCGGTCTACGTCGAGAAGCGCGAGATCAAGTGCGCCTGCGTCGGCGGATCGAGCAAGGTGCCGCTCGGTTTCGTCTCGCTGACCGAGAACGTGATGATGGTCGCCATGGCCGTCTGGATGCTGGCGATGCGGCATTGAGCGGCATGGCCACGATGTTCCCCTCCTGGCTCCACGCGCTCTCGATCCTCGCCCTGCTGCTTGGGGCCGCCTGCGCTCTGCTGCTGTCGGTGCAGGTCGTCCGGCACCCGCAGCGTCCTGCGCGACAGACCGTCTAACCGGTCGATGGGGTTCTGGAGAAAGGTGGAGCGTGTCATCGAGCCGAACGTTTTCAGACCTTCGGATTCCAGGTCTGTCGTGCCGGGTCGATCCTACGGAGGGTTTCTTGACAGGTCCCCGGCCTGGAATGCCGGATCGTAGATCACGCACGCTCCGCCGCGACGCACACCGCTCCTTGGTGATGCGGCTCTCTCCATCGTGACGATCTCGCCCTCACACCGAGGCGGCTATGAGATCCTTGATGCGGGTCGCAAGCGTCTCCAGCACGAACGGCTTGGTCAGCACCTGCATCCCCGGCCGGAGGTGCCCGTTCCCGAGGACGGCGTTCTCCGCGTAGCCGGTGATGAAGAGGACCTTCAAGTCGGCGCGTCGCTCGCGGGCGGCGTCGGCCATCTGGCGCCCGTTCATGCCCCCCGGCAAACCGACATCCGTTATCAGCAGGTCGATGCGGACGTCCGACTGCAGCACCTTCAGGCCGGAAACGCTGTCTGCGGCCTCGATGGCCGTGTAGCCGAGGTCTTCCAGCACCTCGATGACCAGCATGCGGACCGAAGGCTCGTCGTCGACGATGAGCACCGTTTCGCCCTGACCGGCCCGTCCGACCTCGGCAAGTTTTCGCGCGACGTCGGCCTCGTCGGCCTCGCCGTAGTGGCGCGGGAGGTAGAGGCAGACCGTCGTGCCCTCGCCGACCTCGGAGTAGATGCGGACCTGTCCGCCGGACTGGCGCGCGAACCCGTAGACCATCGACAGGCCGAGGCCGGTGCCCTCGCCTAGGGGCTTCGTCGTGAAGAACGGCTCGAACACCTTGGCCATCAGTTCGGCTGACATGCCCGTGCCGGTGTCGCTGACGCACAGGCTGAGATACTGGCCGGCCGGCATGTCGTGCTGTCGGGCACCGGCCTCGTCCATCCACTTGTTGGCGGTCTCGATGGTGATGCGGCCGCCGTCCGGCATCGCGTCGCGGGCGTTGATGCACAGGTTCAGGAGCGCGTTCTCAAGTTGGCCCGGATCGATGAGTGAAGGCCAGATCCCCGACAGGCCGACGACCTCCAGGTGGATCGCCGGGCCGACGGTGCGGCGGATCAGCTCCTCCATGTCCGTGACGAGTCGGTTCACGTTGGTCGGCTTGGGATCGAGGGTCTGGCGGCGCGAAAAGGCCAGGAGACGGTGCGTCAGGGCCGCCGCACGCTTGGCCGCGCCCTGTGCCACCGTCATGTAGCGGTCGAGATCGCCCAGGCGTCCTTGCGACATGCGGGTCTGCATCAACTCCAGCGAGCCGGAGATGCCCGCCAGCAGGTTGTTGAAGTCATGCGCCAAGCCGCCGGTGAGCTGGCCGACCGCCTCCATTTTCTGGCTTTGGCGCAGGGCTTCCTCGGTCCTAGAGAGGGTCTCTGCCTGAAGCTTGGCCTCGGTTACGTTCCGAACGGAGGCGTAGATCAGGCCGTCTCGCGGCACGGCATTCCAGGACAGCCAGACATCGCTACCGTCCTTGTGGCGGTAGCGGTTCTCGAAGGTGAACTGGGCCTCGCCGCGCGACAGGCCGGCCGCCGCCGCCAAAGTGGCCGCGATGTCGTCGGGATGCACGAAGTCGAGGAAGGGACGAGCCTTCATCTCGTCCTCGGTCCATCCCAGCGTCCTCGGCCAGGCCGGGTTGAGGCTGACGAAGTAACCGTCGAGGTTGGCGACGCAGAGCAGGTCCGAGGAAGCCTCCCAGACCTGGTCCCGCTCGGCCGTTCGGGCCGCGACCTGTCCGGCGAGGTCGGCCTCCGTCCGCTTCCGTGCAGTCACGTCGTGCACGAAGACGTGGAAGCCGTCGACGGTCCCGTCGGGGGTGCGACGTGGGAGATACCTGATCTCGGCGACGCGGGGCTGTCCGTCACGGCGGGGCCAATCGAGCTCGAAGGTGACCGCCTCGCCGGCCAGCGCGCAATCCATGTGCGGCTTCCGGGCGGCGTAGTTCTCCGCTCCCAGAAGGTTCCTGACGTCGCGGCCGACGATCTCGTCGGCCGGCACGGAGAACCAGTCGTCGTAGGCTTTGTTGGCGAACCGATAGACATAGTCGGCGCCGATGAAGGAGATGAGGACCGGCAGCGCATCCGTGATGAGACGGAGCTCGCGCTCGCTGGCCTCGACCTGCTTCTCGATGGTCCTTCGCTCGGTGATGTCCGAGAAGAAGACGGCCACGCGGTTAGCGCCCGGGTCTCCGGTTCGCAGGGCCCGGACGTCGAACCACCTTCCGAACACCTCCGCATAGTGCTCGAAATGCGCAGGCTCTCCGGTCAGGGCGACGTGTCCGTAGGTATCGAACCAGTGCCGTTCGAGATCGGGTGCGAACTCACTCACCCACCGGCCGGCCACGTCGGCACCGGTTTGCCGCACGAAGGCGGGATTGGCCTCCACGATCCGGTAGTCGACGGCACGCTCGCCCTCGAACCGCATTTCGATGATGCAGAAGCCGACTTCGATGCTCTCGAACAGGGTGCGGTACCGCGCCTCGTTCTCCCGCAGGGCTGCCTCGCCGAGCGTCCGCTCGGTGACGTCGTGCCCCTCGACGAAGATGCCGCTGACGGACCCGCGGGCATCCGTGATGGGCTGGTAGACGAAGTCGAGATAGCGCTCGTTGACTGCACCGCCCAAGACCGCCTGAACGTCGAACCTAGCGCCTGTCGCCTTATGGGCCTCGCCCGACCGGAAGACCGTGTCGAGCAGGTCGACGTAGCCCTGGGCGGCTGCGTCCGGCAAAGCCTCGGCCACGGTACTGCCGACCACGTCGCGATGGTCGATGGCGCGCTGGTAGGCGGCATTCGTCAAGGCGAAGCGATGCTCGGGGCCGGTCAGCAGGGCGATGAAGCTAGGCGCCTGCTCGAACATCTGCGCGAGCGACGCCGACTGGGCGCGGAGACGGCGCACCTCGGCTTCCAGTTGCTCGCGGGTCAGCATCGAGGGGTCGGACGGGTCGGCGGCCTGCATGCAAGGCGGGTTAGAGTTCAATTGTGTTGGACGCGAGGAGGTTGAGCCCTGTCGACCTATCGCCGCGACGGCATCTACGGGATGTCGGTTGCAGGAAGCCCGGCTGCAGGAGGATCGGTCAGGATCGGTCCTTGTCCAACGCTTCCTCGACGCATCGGAGCGCCGCGAGGTTGCCACGCCCTTCCAGAGCCCTGATGCGGTGATGGCGGCTTAGGCGCAGCATGGCATCGGCGGAGGCCTGATGGCCGTCATCGCGGAGGGTGTCGGCGACCGCCGCGAAATCACGCGCCGCCCCCTCGTCGGTGACGATGCAGCGTGCCAACGCGTTCGCCAGACCCGAGACGGCTTGGGTCATGCGCTCTCGCCGTCCTTGTACGGAGACATCAGATCGCCTCTCGGATGGCGAGCACAAGGTCTTTCGGACGATAGGGCTTGCCGAGGAAGTGACCGTGATCCGGGACCTCGCGGTCGGCTAACTTCCTTCCGCCGGACGTTATGACCAACCCGATATGGGGCCAGGCATCCGCGACACGTTCCGCGAGGACGAACCCGTTCATCGAACCCGGCATGTCGATGTCCGTGAACAGCACCCGGATATCCTCCTGGCGTCGCTGCAGGATGGCCCAGGCGGCATCGGCGTGGTGAGCCTCGGTCACCACGAAGCCGGCCTCCTCCAGCATGTCGACCACCATCATGCGGATCAGGCCCTCGTCCTCGACGACAAGGACGTGGGGGGGCGAAAGGGCTAAATCCTGATCCGGCATGAGCTGGATACGTGTCCGTGTCACGGATCGAAACTAACCCATGATAGAGACAAGCGCCTCGGCCGCCCTTCGTTTCACCTTGGCCATACGATTACGGCCTGCCCAAAGCGCGGATACTCGCCACACGTCCAGGTTCCTGCGTCGCGTGGATGAAACGGCATCGGGGCAGGTTCGAACATCCCGAGTGACATCGTGGGAGGTCGCTTCGCGCCACGGACGTCGCCCTCCAACGTCCCGAAGTGGTTCATGGGCGAGCTGCTGGAAGGCTCGTCGGCGTCCGCGTTGGCCAACCCAAGCGTTCTCAGTCGTTTCAGTGGGCGGTCCGCGGCGCATCCTCGGCTTGAAGACCGGCGAGTGGAGCATCAATCGTGCAGACCACACCGTCGCGCGGGTAGGACAGGTCGACCTCGCCTCCGAAGTTGCCCGCCAGGCCCCGCCCGATCAACCGCGATCCGAACCCGGTGCGGGTGGGTGGCGCAACGGCGGGACCACCCGCCTCGGACCAGCGCAAGGCGCAATGGGGCTCGCCGTCCACGTCGCGAAGCAGCCAGTTGATCGAGACCTGGCCGTTCGCCGTCGAGAGCGCCCCGTACTTAGCCGCGTTGGTCGCGAGCTCGTGGAGCATGAGCGACAGAGACATCGCCGCCTTGGCCCCGACGGTGAATGTCGGGCCGTCCAACACGAAACGGTTCGGGTTGTCCGCGTGGGTCTGCAGGGCGCCTTCGATCAGGGTCTTGATGGGTGCCGCACCCATCTCGCCGCCGAGGAGCAGGTCGTGCGATTTGCTGAGCGCGATCAGGCGACCGGCCAGGACCTCCTTGGCCGCATCCAGGTCGGTTGCCGTGCGCATGGTCTGGGTGGCGATGGATTGGACCATCGCCAGCATGTTCTTCATGCGGTGGCTGAGTTCGAGGTTCAGCGTTCTCTGTCGCTCCTCCGCATCGATCCGGGCCAGTGCGGCGCGGGTCCGGTCGGCGAAGTTGTTGGCGAAGCTGATCTCCTCGGGCTTCCAGGCGTACGGGACATCCTTCAGGGCATACAGGAGTGCCACGAACCGCCCGTGCTCCATCAGCGGCAGGTTGAGGAGTGAACGCACATGGAGAGCCGCAAGCGCGTCGGCATCCGAGGCGGTGCGCGGGTCGTCGGTCACATCGTTGATGATCACGGCATGGCCGTTCTTCAGGCTCTCGATGTACGTGCCGTAGTCCCGGAACCCGTGCACGCCTCCGATGCTCGGGATACCCGGCACCGTCCAACCTTCTCCTATGACGATGGTCTCTCGGTCGTGGTCCACCGCGCCGTATCCGGCATGGGACAGCCTAAGCGTCCGGCCCAGGATCTCGGACGCCACGCGCGCGATCTCCGCTCTGTCGTTCGTGTTTCGCAACCGATCGCCGAGTTCCGCCAGCGCCGCGCGCCGAGCCTCGGCCTGCTTGCGTTCCGAGACGTCGATGAACATCGCCGCGAAGCGCTGACCCGCCTCGCGATAGGCGCGCACCTCGAATGTCCGACCCAACTCTGGCACCGCGATGTCGAACACCTCCGGGGTGCCGGTGTCGACAACCCGTGCGTAGGTCTCGATCAGCCAGTCGGGAATGTCCGGGATGGCCTCGCGAATGGTGCGGCCCACGGTGTCGGCGGGTAGGCCGGACTGCGCTGCGAAGGCCGGGTTGATCTCGACTAGCCGGCAATCGATGGCCCGGCCGTTATCACTGCGGATGATCTCTCCGCTGAAAAAGCCTTCCTGCATGCCCTCGAACAAGCCGCGCCAGCGCTTCTCGCTGTCGGCGATGAGCTGCTCGGAAGCGCGTTGCCGGGTGATGTCGCGCGAGACGACCAGGAGCCGCTCGGGCTGGCCGTCGGCTCCCCGGATCGGCGTGACCTGCACGTCCCACCACTTCGGCGTGCCCTTGAGCGTGTCGGCCGGTGCCTGGAAGTGTCCCGTGCCGCCGGCCAGCGCCGCCCAGAAGGCCGACTTGGCGTCGGCCCGGGCCTGTCCGTGCCAGAAGTCCGTCCAATCGCGGCCCCGGACCTGATCGAGGCCGTCGGCCTCCATCACGGTCAAGCCGCCCTCGTTCATAAAGGTCAGCCTGGCGTCGGGATCGAGGACCTTGATGCAATCGGCCGACGAGGACAACACGCCACGCATGAACGCGGCGTCGGCCTGCTCCTTGGCCGCGGCGTTGCGCTGCTCGGTGCGGTCGCGCAGGATCTTGAGGAAGCCCTCGTGCCGCCCGTCCTCATCCCGGAGCGGGACCATCTCGCCGTTGGCCCAGAATAGGCTGCCGTCCTTGCGCAGGTGCCACCGCTCGTCCGTTCCGCGTCCGTGCAGCAGGGCCGAGGCCATCTCCTGCTCGGGAATGCCCGTCGATACGTCCTCCTCGGTGAAGAAGACGTGGGCGGGCTTGCCGCACATCGCCGCCTCGTCCCAGCCGAGGATGCGTTCGGCGCCCGGGGACCAGCTCGTCACCATGCCCTTCAGGTCCATGGAGACGATGGCGTAGTCGACCGCACTCTCCAGAATCGCCTTGTTGCGGCGGTCGCTCTCCTTGCGCAGCCGAAGCGACCGCCGCAGTTCCAGGGTGGTGACGACCTGATGCGCCAGCGTCCGCAAGACGAACGCCTGCGAAGGCGTGAGCTTGTTCGGCTTGGTGTCGAGGACGCAAAGCGCACCGAGGGCGACGCCGTCCGGCGTCCGCAAGGGGGCGCCAGCGTAGAAGCGGACCCGGGGTCCCCCGGTCACGAGGGAGTTGTTCGAGGTGCGTGTATCCTGCGTCAGGTCCTCGATCTCGAAGACGTCGTCCTGTTGGACGGCGTAGGCGCAGATCGACTGGGACAGGGGCGTCTCGCTCTGTCCGAAGCCGGTCTCGGCCTTGAACCATTGACGTTCGCCGTCGAGGAGCGAGATCAGCGGCACCGGCATGCCGCAGACCTCGGACGCCACATTCACGATGTCGTCGAACTCGGACTCGGCCGGCGTATCGAGGATGGCGTAGCTGGCCATCTCGGCCTGCCTGCGATTTTCGATCTGCTCGCCTGCACCGAACATTCGCCCGCCCATCGTTCCCTTCGATCCCATTCCGGATACGAGGCCGGCCCGGCGAGGTTTGCCCGCAATCGTTTGCGCCTTCAATGGTATCCCGTCACTCGGTCCTGCCGGATCCCCTGCGTCATGCGTTCTCACGCCGCCCCGCGGCTGATGGTAAAGGCCATCGGGCACTCAGGCCATGGCGACCCGTCGACCGCCTGCGGCATCTCCGAACGAGGTGAATCGGTCCGGCTCGTCCAAGGGAACATCCAGGGTGCAGCGCAAGCCCTCCGCGGCGAACTCCAGCTGTACGGTGCCACCGAGTTCCCGGCTGACCCCACCCGTGATCAGCCGCGTTCCAAAACCGCGCTTGCCCGGCTCCTGGACCGGCGGTCCCCCGCTCTCGCGCCACACCATGGCGAGCCGCCTCGTGCCACCCTCGCCGGTGACGACGTTCCAGACCACTTCGACGCGCCCGGCCTCGGTCGAGAGTGCGCCGTACTTGGCGGCGTTGGTCGTGAGCTCGTGCACCGTCATGCCGAGCGCCAGGACGTAGCGCGGCGCCAAGTCGATGTCGGTCCCATTCAATCCGAAGCGATGGTCCTGGCCGTCGCGGAAGGGGGAAAGCTCGTTCTCAAGCACGGTACGCAGCGAGGCGCCGCCCCAATCGTCGCGCGAGAGCAGGTCGTGGGTCTTGGATAGGGAGAGGATGCGCCCCTCAAGGCGCTCGCCCTTATCGCCGTCGCGGCGAGTCTGCCGAGCCAGGGACTGCACGGTCGTGAGGGTGTTGCGGACGCGATGGTTGAGTTCGTGCAGCATCATCGTCTGCCGTTCCTGCAGGAGGTGACTTCGGGCGACCTCGTCGCGCAACTCGCCCTCGTGCCGTTGCAGCGAAGTGGCCATGGCGTCGAACGCCTCGCCGAGCTGGCCGAACTCGCCGCTTCCGGAGATCCCGGTCCGCGCCCCTAACTCGCCGGCACGCCAAGCGCTGGCCGCCGCGAGCAGGCGCCGTACGGGTCGGCGGATGAAGGCACGGCCGGCCATGAGCGCGGCCACGACCGCCAGGGCCGCACCGAGACCGATCAGTACCACCCCGCGCCTGGTCGCGGCGTCGATGTCGGCGAACGCCGTGGCCGGCGACAGGCCCACCGCTACCGTCAGGGAATCGAGATCCTCCGGCGAGCCTGCGGCCACTGCAGTGATCCGGGTATCACCGAGCAGGCCGGGCAGGTCGGCAATGCCGCCGCGATGGTCCGTCAGGGCCTTCCACAAGCTTACGGGAAGCGGCTTGCCTGCCCAAGCCTCGTGATCCGGCAGCCGAGCCAGGATCGTGCCTTTCCGGTCCGCGACCGTAAGCGTGGCGTCGGGCGGCAGCCCGGCGGTGGCCTGTCGCGCCGCGAGGTAGGACAGGTCGATGCTGGTAATGACGACGCCATCGGGCCGACCGTCGCCGTCATCGTCGACGATGGCCTGCGCGAACTGGATGGTCGGACGGTGGGTCACCCTGCCCATCACGACCTCACCGACGGCGAAACCACCGGAACGCATCGCATCCTGGAAGTACGCACGGTCGGCGACCGAGTAGGACCCGGCCGGCGACGAGATCGTGTTGCACCGGATGCGTCCGTCCGCATCGACGACGCCGAAAAAGAAGGAACCGGGCACTTGCCCGACGACCGTGGCGAGGTACGCCGTGCAGGCTCGTGGGTCCTTGCCACGGATCTCCGGCAGGCCGGCCAGGATGCCGAGGACATGCCGCGCGCCACGACCGAACTGAGCGAGGTCGGCGGCGACGCTCCGAGCTGCCCGCATCGCTTCGTTGCGGACGGCCTCGGCCCGGGCAGCACGCAACGCGTACTCGTTATAGCCCTGGACGGCCAACGCCGGCACGAGCGCCAGCACGACCAGACCCACGATCCGTTTCGTCAATGACATCGAGGGCTTCAACCTGGATCTGGGTACCCCCGGTCGCGCGTCTCGGGATCTGACCACCCAACTAGGTCGGGTTTTTTAAACCGCCATTGCGGCACGCCGGTAGCTTCCCCGACATAGGTGCGCTCGTACCCCGACTGCTTCCCGGATGTTAGAGCCGTTTCAAGCGCGGTGGGCACCGGCTCGCGTGAAGAAACTGCGACCCCACAAAGAGGTGGAGCCGTTCCCGCGATCCAAGGATGGCGGGAACGGCTCTAGGTCGGCTCTCGCCACCGCGACCAGTGGCGTGGAGGATGCTCGAACTGCCTTTAGCCTCGCCGACGGGCGTTCTCAGACTAGTTCAAACCTACTGCGCAGCGAAAAGGGCCGCCCAATTTCCATTGGGCGGCCAGATACCTTAATTTGCTTTAGCGCGAAACCCTGATGTTCTAAAAGTATTTTAGGACCGGCTATCAGCAGCGTGCGGACCAGCACTACCGTAGTGGAGGGCCGCAATGATGTTGATGATATCAATCGAAGGGTTCGCGGCGTGTGTAGGAAAGCCTATGTATGGGTCCCTAATTCCGGCATCCTGATAGATTATCGGCTTTGACGATGAGAGCAGCTAAGCGGGTCGTTTGGAACCCGCTGCTTGGACCTATGTCTGCTTCAAGACATTACGCCACCAAAAGCAGCCAGACCGCTACCCACCCGACCCGGTCGATGGCCTCTGTTTAAACAGCCTGGAAGCGGACCTTCCTAGGGGCCGAGGGGGGTCGGGAGCGGACCCAGGGCGTGGGTTCTATCCGTCAGAATTCGGTCTCTAGGTCCTCTGACGAGAATCGCGCCATAGCCACGCCGCGCTGAGCAGCAGCAGCACGGTGGCCCCGGCGCCGACGAGGCCCAGCGCGTCCAGGCCGGCCCACTGCCGGGTCCCGATCATCCAGATCAACACCGGTCCGCCGATCTGCCCGGCCGCGAAGGCCGCAGTCAGCTGCGCCAGCAAGGGGGTAGGGTTGTCGGGCCGCTCCTCGCGCGCGAGTTGCAGGCCGGCCATGCTGATGACCATGAACGTGCCGCCCACGAGGACCGCCGAGGCGGCGATGGCCCAGAGGGCCGGGGCGATCAGCGGCAGGCCGGTTCCGAGCGCCAGGGTCGCCTGTGCTACCGCCCAGAGCCGCTTGCGCGACCACGTCGGGAGCCAGCGTGCCACCGCCGCCACGGACAGCGCAGCGGCCAAGCCGAACAGCGGCCACATCAACCCGAACACCAGCGGGTCGGGCGTGAGCGCCCGCGCCATGGCGGGCAGGAAGGTGGCCGGCACGATGTAGCCGAACCCGAAGACGCCGTAGCAGAGGGCCAGGGACAGGTGTCTTCCGCGGGCGTTGTCCGCGACCGCCGTCGCCTCGCGTTCCTCGACCGGCGCCGGGGTCACGCCGGGACCCCGTGAACGCATCCAGACGAACAGGGCGCCCGCACCGGCTGCGGCTCCCAGCTCCAGCCAGAGCCAGACCGCCGGCTGTCGACCGCCGAGCCAGGACAACATGCCGGCCAGCGCGATTCCGAGGCCGACACCCGTGTAGATCCAAGCTCCGAGGTGCGAGACCTGCCGCCGGGCCAGTTCGGCCAAACACCAACTGCTGGCGCAGATCAACGCCCATGCGCTGAACAGGCCGCCCGCGGCCCGAAGTAAGGCGCCGGCGAGCGCCCCTTCCGCACCGACCTCGGCGGTCGCGAGGGTGGTCAGCGCGACGCCGAGCAGGCTCAGGAGGAGCCCGCGGCGCGGATCGGACGAGAACCAGGACGCCGTGAGGGCGCCGACGAGGTAGCCGCCGTAATTGGCGGCCGCCCATTCCGTGCCGGCTGCGGCGCTGAGGGTGCCATCGCGCATCATCAGCGGCATCAAGGGCGTGAAGGCGAAGCGACCGATGCCCATGGCGACGGCCAGAGCGACGAGGCCGCTGCCGACGACCAGCCATGCGGAACGGTCGGGCGCCGGGGATGAAACCGATTGGTTACTCATGAACTTCTCGTCCGGCGGACCTCGTCATGTCTCGACGAGGTCCCATGGGGTGTCTCGGTCAGCCCGCACTTCGGGCGGCGGTGCGGTGGTGCTCAGGCGGCCTGTCTCGGTGCCTCAACGAGTTCATCGGCGGGACCGAAGAACTCGAAGCGGATACGGTCGACGGGGATGCAGTGGCGCCCGAGCCCGTTCACGAGCGCGGCCAGGAATGGCTTGGGGCCGCACAGGTAGTAGGTCGCATGTTCCCGGGGGGTGTTCGCCACCAGCCACTCCGCCGTGACCAGGCCGGTCTCCGCGGGTTGCCCGTCGGCGGGTTCCCGCCCGTCCGGCTCCGCATAGAAGAAGCGGGAATGCAGGTTCGCGTGTCCGTCGGTCAGCGCTCGTGCATGTGTGCCCATGGCGTGGACCCGCCCGTTCAGCGCACCGTGGACGAACCAGGTCGGGCGCTCCGGCGAGGTTTCGGCGATGGTCTCCAGCATGCTGATCATGGGGGTCAGCCCGACGCCGCCGCTGACCAGGACGACCGGCGCGTCCGTGCCTCGGTCGAGGAAGAAATCCCCGGCGGGCGGGGCGACCCTGACCGATGTGCCCGGTCCGGCATGGTCGTGCAGCCAGTTCGAGACGACGCCGGCCGGCACGCCCGGCGCGGCCTCCCGCTTCACCGTGATGCGATAGGCGCGACCGTTCGAGGCGCAGGAGATGGAGTAGTTGCGCTTGAGCGCGCCATGGCCGGGGAGGTCGAACTGGAACCCAAGATACTGTCCCGGCTCATGACGCAGGACCGGCTTCCCGTCGGACGGAACCAGCACGAAGGAGCGGATCGTCTCGCTCTCCTGGGTGACGCTCTCGACGACGAACCCGCGCCAGCCGTTCCAGCCGCCCGGCTTCGTGGCGAGGTCGCGATAGATCGTGGCCTCGCGACCGATCAGCAACTCGGCAAGGAACCAGTATGCCTCTCCCCATGCGGCGCTGATCTCGGGCGTGGCGGCCTCGCCGAGCACGTCCTGGATCGCGCCGAGCAGGGCCACCGCCACGTGGGGGTAATGCTCCGGCAGGATGTTCAGGGCGACGTGCTTCTGGGCGATCCGCTCGACGGCGCCCGCCAGCACGCCGAGGTTGTCGATGTTGCGGGCGTAGGCGAGCACGGCCTGGGCCAGCGCCTTGGGCTGCGACCCGGTCTCGCCGTGATGGGACTGATTGAAGAGGGCGCGCATCTCCGCATCGACGAACAGTCGCTCGTACATGCGCTGGGTGATGGTCAGCCCGTGTCCCTCGAGGGCGGGTACGGTAGCCTTGATCAGGGCGATGGTAGCCGGGGAGAGCGGGGTCGGCATCTGCATCCTCATAAGGTACATTGGCAATGAACCTTATGAACGCTCGATTGAAAAGGTGCAATCCATATATACCTTATGGCTTGACAGGAGCTGCCATGCGTCTGACGCGCTACACCGACTACGCCCTGAGAACCTTGATCTACGTCGGTCTGCATGAGCCGCGGCAAAGCACGATTGCCGAGATCGCGCAGGCCTACGGCATTTCTGAGAGCCATCTGACGAAGGTGGTGCACCAACTCGGACGGCAGGGATTGATCCGCACTATCCGGGGCCGCGGCGGTGGCATGCGGCTCGCGAAATCCCCTGCGGACATCGTCGTCGGGGCGGTGGTTCGCCAGACCGAGGAGGACCTCGCGCTGGTCGAGTGCTTCGCCAGCGGCGCCTGCGCGATCACGGCACCCTGCCGCCTGCGGCGGGCCTTGGGCGAGGCCCTGGCGGCGTTCCTCGCCGTTCTGGATGGCTACACCCTGGCCGACCTGCTGGGTGGATCTGACGGGATCGAGATTGCCGCTCTCCTCGGTTTGCCATTTCCAACCACCGCGGTTCCGGAACGCCTTTCCTCGCCTGGGGCAACATCGCGTGGCGTAAGCTGAAGCTTATCGTCTCTGTGCATACGCTGAGGTAGGGATCGTGGGGGTTGATGCAGAGGTGGTTCGGCATGGCTGGGGTAGGATCGAGCCGCCGGAGCGGCGATGCGGGTCCCTATGCCCAAGCCGTGACGCTGGCATGAGCGCGCCGGCCTGCGACTGCGCTGCCCGCAAGGGACGCGCGGGCTTGCTGGGGCACCCGGCCCGACAGGGTCGAACGACTCGGAAGGTAGCGCTATGTGTAACGCGCTAGGCAGTTCGCAGACCGTCGCCGTCTCCGTAAAGGTCCTCGCCGCTTTCGACCGGTCCTTCGCCGCCCCCCATGTTGAAGCCGGCTGTTCCCCGCCACGACAAGCGACCCGGCGATTTGTGGCCCCGGTCCTACGCGTCGTTCGACGGCGGCATAACATGGAAGGGCCTAATCAAGACGTTCGCGGCCTCGCCCTCGTTCCCGACCGCCCAGCAGAACAACGTCTCGGATTACGCGCTGCTGCCCCTGTACCCGTCCTAGAGGTCGAAGGCGTCCGTGAACGCGGGGCCGAATACGTCCAATGCCGGTCCCGTCGCCAAGGCGTAGAAATCGAACCGTTCAGCCTCGAACGAGACCTTTTCAACGATCAGGACCAGGACCTCCAGGGGCTGTCCCTTTTTCCGGCGCACAAGGGCCGGCGGCTTGCCGGGTTTCAGGGTCACCCAAGCGACGTCGGGCTCGGCCATGGCATCGGCGATGTAGCCCCGGGGCAGGTTTCCGAAACTGTCCCGAGGGGCGCGCGGCCCGGGCACGATGGGACCGCGCCTGGTGGTGAACGGATCTCCGGCGCGCCTCGTCCCGCCCGTGACATGCAGGTCGAGGTAGCTCGCCGTTCGGTCTCGGATGTAGATCAGCACGCTGGGGTCGCCGCCGTCCGTCCGGACGCTCGCCTTCATGATGTCGACGCCCGCCAGCGTGAACGGGTTGGGTCTGTCGAAGGCCGAGATCATCCCCTTCCGGACGGCGTCCCGCGCCGCTTCGCCGGCCTTGTTCAGGGCCTCGACGACCGCCGGCTGGAAGGCCTTGGCCATGAGGTCGTCGACCTCCCGTTCGAAAGCTGACAGGTTGATCTCGATGTCGATCTTGAGCATGCCCTGCGGCTGCGGACGGCGTCCGCAACGGACCCCCCCCGAGGGGACGGTGTCCCACCAGGACGGTGTCCGGATTTGCCGTTTTCGGCCCCGAGGGGGAGAATCCCTCATACCCCCCGGAGGCCGACATGCAGCAGCAGATGACCCACTTCCCCGAGCCCGGCGCCGCGGCGGTCTCCGTCATCGAGAGCGCCTCAGCGCAGGCTGCATCCGCCCGCCGGGACGAGGCCCAGCGCAAGCGGATCGAGCGCGCCGAGCGGAGGGCAGCCGGCACACCCGATCCGCGCGTTGTCGACACGGCCATCGTGTCAGCCCTGATCGAGACCCTGGCGAAGGGGGATGCCTGCCGCCGCATCAAGGCCAAGGGCACGACGAAGGGGTTTCTCGTCGGCCTGGAGCCCCTGATGAGGGATGCGCTGGCCAACCTCGTCCACGGTCGCGGCGTGTCCCACGACGCCGCCATCGACGCCCTGCAGAAGCGGCTCCGCCTCGTTTAATACCAACCGTTACACAGGATGCCGTCCAGCGAACAATCCGATTCAGTTCGCATAAGTAACGGGGCGCTAACCACCCTCCACGGTATCCACCTGTTCTTGCGTCCGGGCCAGGGACAGGCGTTGACTCCCCCTCGACGGCGAGTCCGCGAGCTGAGATCGTCTCCTCACACCGAGCGCTGAGGAGGCCACCATGTCGATTTCCGCCCACGCCATTGCCGCCCCCTTCGACGCTGCGGGCCTCGGTCTTGCGGGCGTCCTCAATAGGGCTCGCCAGGACCGCCTCGCGGCTCAGGCCTACGCCGATGCCGTGCAGCAGGACCGCAACATCACCGCCGCCAACCGCGCTGCTCGGGCCGTCGATGCCCTGCGCCGGGTGCTCGTCGCAACGCGGTCAGAGAATGCCGCCCTAGCCCAAGAGAACGCCCGGCTCCAGCGCGAGCTCGCATCCGCCAAGGCCGAAACCCTGCGCGCCCGGGGCCTCCTCGTCCGCCACATGCGGGCTGCCTAACGCGGCACACGGTGTGCGCACGTGTGCTTCCGTGTGTGCAGCGGGAAAGGCGCAACAAAAATCGTATGCCCTGAACAATATGTCGCACCCCGGCATCCGGGCATGAAAAAGGCCCGCTCCGGTGACCCCGGGCGGGCCTGTTGCTGAGTGGGTTGTCTCACATCGCCGGGGCGTACCGCTCGGGCTCCTGCTCCAGCATCTCCTCGATGACCCGCTTCAGCGTCTCATCGTGCTCCCGGATGTTCGCCCGCATCTCAGGCGTGATCTGCGCCGCCGCACAGAGGGCGCTCCGGTACTCCGCCGGGGTGGGGGTGAGCGGGAGACCTTCGATCTGGCGGAGGCCGGCCATGTGGCTGCCCACGCGGTGCGCGCCGTGGCGGTCGATCTGCATGAGTTCCGAGGCGTTCAAGGAGTTCAGCCAGGCTGACGCGGCCTCGTCCAGCCCTTCCGTGGTGGGCTCCTCATCGACAGTCAGCATGGCATGGGCGAACCGTTCGGCGATGCGCCCCCTCTCCAGGATCGGGTCCAGCGGAATCGGCGCCGGCAGCGCCTTCGCGGGGAGGACGGATTCGGCTGGGGCGACCGGGGTGGAAGCGGTAGCCGCCTCGGCCTTGGCGGCGATGTCATCGAAGGCGTGCTCGATGTGGCCCCCGGCGCCGACGGGCGGGCGGAAGCTGTCCCGCACGGAACGAGCGACCCAGCGGCCGCCCTCCCACACCAGCTTCGTGGTGAACGTAAGGGCCGTGGCAAGGGCGATGGCGAAGGCGCGGAGGGCTGCACGCATGGTGTGGGGTGTCCTATCCTGGTGGGGATTCGATTGTCGTCAGGGGCATGCAATCGACTACGGCGTGCGGGTGAGCTCCGACGCGGGGGTCTCGAAGATCCGCACGCGCAGCTCCACGGGGATCTGCTTCCTGTGAGCCCAGACGGCCCTGAGGGCGTGCGAGGCCTGGCACTGATCGAGAGCGTCGAAGGCGGAGACGACGTGCCCGGTGTGGCTGTGGGCCGCCGACCAGCCGCCCCCATTCCGGATTGCGGCGTAGTCCCCGTCCAGGTCTGACAGGACCCGGCAGGCCGTCAGGACGGCGATGCGAACGCTCTCGATTTCCGCGCGCTCCCACCACTCCTCGATCCGGACCGCACCCAAGCGCCGGGTCACCTCGGCGATCATGGCCTCCACTTCGTCCACGAGTTCGCCAGCGATCCGGGCGCCCCTGGCAGTCGGCTGGTCCGCAGCAAGGATGGCCGTGCCCCACTCTTTCTTCCTCGGCGTCCACGCCCAAGGCCGCTGATCGAGGCATGCCCGCAGCCGGGCGATGGCCTGCGCCCGCTCGGCGCCATGCTCCAGCCAGTCCCGGTCGGCCTCTTGGATCTTGGCGACGCGCTCCTGCTCCCGAATGGCGTCGGCCTTGGATTCGGCGGCCGCAACGACCGCCAGGACCTCCTCGTCGGCGGCCGGTGGGATGCTCTCCCAGCAGACCGGCGTCCTGTCGTCCCAGCTAAATCCGACTGTCCGCATGGCGTCCCTGTCGGCGGCGTAGGCGCGCTGGAATGCCGAGGTGTCGAAGCCCTCCGCGGCCCAGAGCGTCTTCTTGCCGTTGCGCGTGTTGCGCTCGCCGACCCGACGCCAGGAGAGAGCCAGCACGCCGGCCGGGAGGGCCTGGGTGGCCGGGAGTGGAGAGTGGGCCGCCGCATAGGCGGAGGCCGCGATGCCTCCGAGGGCGAGGGCGAGGAGGATGAGGCTGATCATGGTGTGGGTGTGCTCCGTCGAATCCGCTGACAGACGTATTTCAGCACCCCGCCCCGCAAGATGGAAGGGCGATCTGCAAAGTATTTCATGATTTCAAATTGACTGGTCAAATTGACAGCCAGACATCCTACGAATTTCGAAGCATATATATTTGCTGAGGAGCCTTGCGAATCCGCTGTTTGGTCATACCCTCCCACATAGGACCGAATGGGATGGGGATGATGACCGACAGAAAAGGTGTCCTGCGGACGGATGACGTCGTAGGCAAGCTCAGGGCTGCATGCTCAGAAGCAGGAGGCCAAAAAGCCTGGGCCCTCAGCTGCGGCGTCAGCCCGCAATACATCACGGACATCCTGTACGGGCGTCGCGTGCCCGGGGATTCAGTGCTGAGAGGCCTTGGGCTTCAGAGGGACGAACCGGCATACGTGCCACGCGAACCGGAGGAGGTCGCCCTGTGCGATCAGGACGGCGCGACGTTGCTGGTCGCCACCGCCACCTGGGGAGACCGGGCATGAGCAGGTGCAAACCGAGCCCGGATCAGTTCGACTTCGACTTCGCCCCTCGGACCCCTTGGACGCCTGATCGTCTATGCGAGGCGCTCAAGGTCCACGGCATCATCACGAATCCCAGCCACCTCTCGATGAACACCGGGACGCTTCAGGACGTCACCGTTCCGTATTCCCCTCGGTCCTACGCCTTCCCCGTCCGCGTCGAGATCGTCGATGGGGACGTACGCCTTTGGCTGCGCACGCCCGCGGCCGGGAGCCTGCCATTCGTCGGTCGGGTCGAGACCGCGCTGGGCGTCCGGGCTCGCTGGGACGAGATGCATGCCGGCGTGATGAACGCCCGATGGTTTCATGCCATCGATCTGATCTCTGAAGGGAAATGGAAGGCCCTGCTGGCGAGCCGGGAGCACACCACGGACCGGTTCATCGTCAACGCGGTTCAGTACGGGCTCGAACAGGGATGCATTAAGCCCGCGGAGGCACGGCTGATCCTTGGCGCCTTGGGCATTCCGGAGCCGGAGGACAGGAGCGAGCCTGTCCTGTTCGGTCCGAAGGGCCTCCGTCCGTGCCGTTCGGTTTGCGCGCCGAACCTGCACACCGACGATCATTCAAACGGCTGGGCAATGATCCACGCGATGGAGGACGGCTGGGTCAAGATCGTGAAGGGGCACGCCAAGGTGACGGCGGCCTACTGGCATCGTATCGACGCGAGGATCGCGGCATGAGCGACGCCGTCCCCGACCTTTCCGGCCTGCTCGACGCCCCCGTGGGAATCGAGGCTGCCCGCCTGCAGCAGGGCGAGGCCTGGTTCTCCAGCGAGATCGCCGGGCTCCAGTTCTATCGCTACGACGCCCGGGACGAGATGACCGGCGCGCGCCTGCGCCCGCAGCCGGGCGACCGGCTCCACCTCGTCCGCGATCCCGAGAACGAGTACGATGGGAACGCGGTTCAGGTCTGGTGGAGGAACGAGCACCAACTCGGTCACCTGCCGAGGTACGCCGCGGCACAGGTCGCCCCGCTCCTCGATGCCGGCGCGGCCGCCCGGGCGTATGTCGTGGACCTCGGCGACGGTGAGGCATGGAGCCTCCGCGCCCTCGTCGTCGGCGCAGCGGCCGTTCCTTTATATGAGCGCCACATCGAGCACGTCGTCCGGGACGCCCTGGAGGCCCCGATGCGGCCGAAGCGGGAGCGCCGTCTCCAGCGCCGGGCCGAACATTTCACTCACATCCTGCAGGCTCATCGCAGGCGCCGTCTTGCCGACGCGGCCGAGACCTTGATGGCGGTCGGATTCGAGCCGACCCTTCCGGCCATCGGATCGAGGATCGACCTCGACGACCTCGCTCGGGATCTGGCGTGCTCGGATTCGACCGTGGTCCGCATCGGCAAGAAGGCCGGCGTCGTCATCGGCCGGTACGACTATTACGCCGAGCTCACCCAGGCGTTCGCTGACGAGATCCGCGCCTGGGCCCGCGCGCCCCGGAGCAAGCTGGATCGCGACGCGGTCCGTGTCCCCCGTATCGGCGCGGAGACGTCGGCCCATGTCTGAGGCCCGCTCATTCGTCGACGGCCTCCGTCGCCTCGATGCCGCCGATACCCACCGCCAGCTCGTTACCGTCATAGAGGTGGCCCACGCCGGAACGCTTGTTGGTGCCTGAAACTACTCATGCAAGCGGCTCTGAGTCCCGGGCTTAAATTCGTCGCCACAGGATGACGGAGAGGGTGTAATTCCGATCAGGCGCCAGACCCTCGCGCGACGGTGCGCGAGGTTGACCTTCGCGCCATGGACTGCCATCGCGCGGCTCAAAATCCCGATTGACCTCGCCCAGTCGAAAGACCGCATGAACGATCTTCTCCTGACGATCCGCCGGACGCTCGTCCCGATCCACAAGGAGGGCTATCCCTTCATCGTGATCGGGATCGTGCTCACCGTGCTGGCTGGCACGTTCTCGCAGTTCTTCGGCTGGGTGTTCCTGATCCTCACCCTGTGGGTGTGCTACTTCTTCCGAGACCCCGAGCGGGTGACTCCTTTGGCCGACGGGCTCGTGGTGTCGCCGGCGGACGGGCGCGTGAACCTGATCTCGACCGTGCTGCCGCCGCCCGAGCTCGACCTGCCGCCGGTGCCGATGACCCGGGTCTCGGTGTTCATGAACGTGTTCGACTGCCACGTGAACCGCGTGCCGGTGACGGGAAAGATCGGCCAGATCCACTACACGCCGGGGCTGTTCCTCAACGCCGAGCTCGACAAGGCGAGCGAGGACAACGAGCGCAACGGGATGGTGATGGAGACCCTGCACGGCGGCCAGCCGGTGCGGATCGGCGTGGTGCAGATCGCCGGCCTCGTGGCGCGGCGCATCGTCGGCTTCGTCTCGGCCGGGGACCAGCTCCAGGTCGGCGAGCGCTTCGGGCTGATCCGCTTCGGCTCGCGGGTCGACGTGTACCTGCCGGTGGGCACCCGCGTGCTGGTGGGCCTCGGCCAGAAGGCGGTGGCCGGCGAGACCGTGCTCGCCGACCTCGGCGGCGGCCCCGAGCGTTCGTTCCGGCGCATCTGAGGGGAGGGGCCGATGGACGATCTCTTCCCGCCCTTCGAGCCGGACGCGAACGAGCCGCGGCCGCGCCGGTTCAAGCCGGTGCCGTTCCGGATGATCGCGCCCAACATGATCACCCTGATGGCGCTCTGCCTCGGGCTGACGGCGATCCGCCTCGCCTTCGAGGGCAAGTTCGAGCCGGCGGTGATCGCGATCATCGCGGCCGCCGTGCTCGACGGCATCGACGGGCGCGTGGCGCGGCTGCTGAAGGGCACCTCGCGCTTCGGGGCGGAGCTCGATTCGCTGGCCGACTTCGTCAACTTCGGCTGTGCCCCGGCGCTGATCCTCTACGGCTTCGCGCTCCACAACCTGAAATCGCTCGGCTGGATCGTGGCCCTGATCTTCGCCATCGCCATGGCGCTGCGGCTCGCCCGCTTCAACGCGATGCTCGACGACCCCAACCGCCCGGAATGGAAGAAGGACTACTTCGTCGGCATGCCGGCGCCGGCCGGCGCGATGACGGCGATGCTGCCGCTCTACCTGCACTTCCTCGGCTTCAGCTTCGAGGCCTGGGCCGCGCCCGCGATCCTGGTCTACGTGCTCGGCATCGCGCTGCTGGTGGTCTCCACCGTGCCGACCTTCTCCGGCAAGACCATGGGCAAGCGCGTACCGCGCGGGTTGGTGCTGCCGATCTTTCTGGCGGGCGTCGCCGCCTTCGGCCTGCTGATCTCGTTCCCGTTCGAATCGCTGGTGGCGATCAGCACCGCCTACATCGTCGGCCTGCCGGTGGGCGCGGCGCAGTACCGCCGCCGGTCACGCCTGGAGCCGCAGACGCGCCCCGAGACGAGCGAAGACCCCGCTTCCGCGATCTAAGCGTAGACAATACTCTCCGTTATCATTTGGGGATGCTGCAGCGGTCTGACGGCACTTCGACTCGGGCATGAGCGGTGCCTCGTGCCCGAGGCCGTCCGCATCTAAGATCCGATGCCCCCCTTTATGGATGGCCCGCCCCTCACCGGGCTTCACTGCTAGGTTTGCAGTGTGGCTCACACGAGGGATGGAGCGGACCGATGGCCATTGCGATACTCTGGATCGATCTGGGCAAGAACAGCTGCAGCTTGGTGGGGCAGGATGCGACCGGTCGGGTCGTCCTGCGACGCCGGATGCGACGCGAGACGGTGATGACCTTTGGCGCGACGCTTCCGGCCTGCATCATCGCCATGGAGGCGTGCTGTGGCGCGCATCACATGGGCCGGGCGCTCGCTGCTCAAGGCCACACCATCCGGCTGATGTCGCCGGAATACGTGCGTCCCTACGTCAAGGCTCAGAAGAACGACGACCGTGACGCCGAGGCGATTGCAGAGGCTGCAACGCGTCCGACCATGCGGTTCGTCGCGCTGAAGTCGGAAGCGCAGCTCGACATGCAGACTCTGCACCGGGTGCGCGACCAGCTCGTGGGCGAACGCACGGCCTTGATGAACCAGATCCGGGCCATCCTGCTGGAGCGTGGCCACATCGTCCCGCAAGGACGTGCCAAGCTTGCCGCCAGCCTGAACACCCTGCTCGATCCCGACACCGCCGCGGACATCACGCCACGGATGCGTAGCCTCGTGGCCGACGTGCGGGAACGTTGGCAGTCCCTCGACGAACGCATCGCAACGCTCGATGGCGAGTTCGCCGAACAGGCTCGGACCGACGAGAATGCTCGCCGGCTCACCACCATCCCGGGCATCGGTGCACTCAACGCGACAGCGCTGGTTGCGGCGATCGGTGACGTGGCCACCTTTGCCCGCGGGCGTGATCTGGCGGCCTGGCTCGGCCTCGTGCCGCGGCAAGTCACGACTGGCGGACGACCCAAACTCGTCGGCATCACCAAGCGCGGCAGCAAGTACCTGCGCAAGATGCTGATCCAGGGTGCACGGGCGGCAATGCCGACCCTTCGCAAAAGCGATACGCGGATCGGCCAATGGCTGCGGGGCCTGCTGGCGCGGGCGCACGCCAACACCGCCGTCGTTGTGCTGGCGGCTAAAATGGCCCGGACCGTCTGGGCGCTGCTGCGCCACGAACGCGTCTATGAGCCGGCGGCGGTGGCTGCCTGAACCGAGCTTGGTCGGCGAAGCCTTCGTCGGCCTTCCGATGTCTGCGAGCGGTGAGAGGAAGATGGCCTGACAGTCGATCGGTGTTCTGGAAGCCTCTGGCGAAAAATGGCGCTCGACGCAGACCCCTTTATGAGGACCAGGACGCGCGGATCTCCATCTTGGCCAACGGCATCGCCGAAAGGCCGGATACGTTTATGCAGACTGCTCAGACCAGCGGATCATCAGCCACTTGCGGACGGGGCGGGCCATACGTTTTTCGCGCCGCATGCTGCCTGTCGCCGTCGGGGCATGCCGTGCCGTTCATGCCGTCCTGCTGCTGCCATAGGCCGGCCCGCCACCCGCTGATGATCCCTCCCTGGCGCAGGCACGGGCACTCTCCGCTTCCGTCGAGGCGGCCGCCCCGGGGATCATGGGGCGCCTGATGAGCGGGGAGCCCTGTGGAGATTAACCCGGAATTTACCAAACAATTCGATGTAATTTCCGAGGACTTGTCTTTTTCCTGGCTGCGTGAAATCTACTGCAGGTGAGTAGCTGTTAATCTCAGCGCACCTTATGCCTCGCTCTGCCAGTCAAATGACTCGCGGAGTCATGGGGGCGTGTGTTTCTATCCTGACAGCGGGCGATCATCCCCGCGGGAGGACACACGACATGACCGACATCAAGCATCTCTCGTCCACTGAGCAGTTCGCCCATGACATGCTCATCAAGGCGATGCTCAATCACGAGGACATGAACGGGCTTACCCCCAAGCGCCAGGCCGTGAGGATGGCCAAGATCTTCGAGGCCAACGATCTGGTCTTCGGAGCCTTTCCGGATCTCCCGGACCTGACAAAGCCGCGCGGTGTCGACTTCGCCGAGATCAAGGGCGGCGTCGATGTGCTGCTCAGGATGCAGGCCGAGGGCAAGACCTCGTTCCACATGACCGCCTTCATCGTCGACGACCGGGCCGAGGCCGAGACCTTCGCGCAGATCTACGAGTGGCGTCAGCGCGAGATCGAAACCCGGGGACGGGCGAGCGATGAGATCAAGCGCTTCTGGGAGCGCATGACCCCCGAGGGGCGCATCCAGTCCGGCCGGGGCGCGACGGTCAAGGAGTGGGCCCAGCTCATGGACGACATGAAGGGGGCCGCCGAGCTTCTCGACCAGGTGAAGCGGAACATGCGCTTCGCCGCCGAGTAGGCCCACTCTCGACCTAGGATGACGGCCCCGGGGTGACCCGGGGCTGTCTTCGTTTCAGGGTTGCCAGATGACGGGATTCGTCGTGGCGCCGTCCGGGCAGTCCTCCGGCAAGGCCGGCCTGAAGGTGTTCCCGCCGCAGCTACGGCAGACGTACTTCTCGACGCTGGGGCCCTCCTCGGACCACCCCCGGCGATCCTCGGCCGACAGGGTCGCTAGGTACGCCCGCATGCGGGCGACCTCGCTTTCCGCCTCGGCCCGCGTCACCGCGTAGGACACCCACCCGCATGCCAGGCAGGTGACCTCGCCGGGGCCGATCTCCCGCTCACGCCTCGCCATCGTCATCCTCCTGCGGCTCGCCCAGCAGGCGCTCTTCGGGAATCGTGGGCGTGGCTGCGAGGCGCTCAAGGATCTGCCCCAGGCTGATCGGCGCGTACGACCAGCGGTCGACACCGACGTCGCAGGACTGGGAGGTGTCCGGAAGGCGTCCGTGAGTATGCCCAAATAGCTGGATGCTTCCGCGGAACGCACCGGCCCAGGCGCGCATCGGGTAGTGAAAAAGCACAACCCGGGTCCCCTCGATCTTGGGTGTCGCCAGGTCCTGCCGGGAGTACCATGGCAGGTCGAGGACCCGCTTCTTGTCGTGGTTGCCCCGGATGAGGTGCTTGCGACCGCGCAGGCGCCGAAAGATCGCCTGGCATCGCTCCGGGGTGGCGCCCATCGCGAAATCGCCGAGGTGGTAGACCTCGTCGCGGGGGCCGACGACCGTGTTCCATGCCGCGATCAGCGCCTCGTCGTGTTCCTCGATGGAGGCGAACGGGCGCCCGGCCATCGACAGGACCCCCTTGTGGCCGAAGTGGGTGTCAGCGGTGAAAAAGGTACGCATCAGGGCAGCCTCCTTGCGGGGGCTGCGCGCACGGCGTCACGCCCCGGGTGTGGGTTTCGTCGGTGAGGGGAGCGCGCGTATTCGTTTCACGATGGCCTCGTGGGCTGGCTGAATCCCGAAGATCGCAGCTCGCATGCCGCCGCGCAAGGGATATCCGATCAGATCGATATGCAATCCACAGACTATACGAAGTCGCCTTTGCATGTATTAACAGACTACTAATGTATAAAACTTTCATCATTGAACATAAGGACGGCCGATTTCTCGAATTTGTATATATCGTGCGCATAAGACGTCTGATTTCGTCCTATCGTGGTGGTAGACGTAGTCAGGTGCCGGGTCTCGATGCAGGGCGTTTAGCTCGCCCTGGCACTGAGGCCGCGCGGTCCATCTTGAGCGCTTCTTCGTCGTAGGCGTCCAAGATGGCCTTGATCCACATCTCCATGCCGGCGGCCTTCAATTCGAGGCGCTGGCCCCTGAAGTAGTGGCGGAGCGTGATGGCCTGCATGAGCTCGCGCTCCTCGTCCGGCGTACCGGCCGCGCGATGAGCCTTGTGCGCGAGGATGGCGCTTGCTGCGCCGCCCAGGCGCTCGCCTTCCAGGAAGGCGGTCATCGTCCGCCGCAGGTCGTGGGGTACCCACGGTCGGATGTCGTGCTGCTCGAACAGGTCGGCTTTCCGGGTTGTCGGCGCCGTCGCGTTCCGCCCGTTCCCCGCCACCCGTCCGGCCTTGGTCTTACCCCTCAACCTGTCGAAAAATTGCGTGATCCCGACGGGGGTCACATGCTTCCCCTCGACCCGGCTCGGGAACAGGAATGGGGAATCCTCGTCGACCTCGAACCGCGAGATCCTCTCCACCGCCTCTGGCGGCATCGGGATGGCGTGGGGGCGTCCGGCAGCGCGGCCGCCCTTCATCTCGTGACCCGTCCACGTCCAAACCATCCAGCCGGGCCGCTCCGTCCACGGCCGGACCGTGGCCCGCCTCGTCCCCGTCAAGGCGCCGGCTCGCTGGGCGGTGAGGACCAACGCCCATAGGGCGGCCAGCGTACCGGGTGTCGTCTCCAGGCTGTTGCCGCCCAACTGTAGATTCCTCTCCGCGATGAGGATCGTCCGGACGATCTCGTCGAGCCGGGGGGCATGCTCCCTTGGCTCCGACACGTAGCGCAGGTTCCACCGCTTCTCCCACCAGGGGAACTCCAAATCCTTGAGACCGGATCGGGGGCCTTCCTCGCCCCAGGCCCATGACAACATTTCTTTGCCCTGGGCGACGGCGCGCGCGGCCTGGGATGCCGACGTCGCCCGGATGGCGTCGCGGGCCTTCGTCAGGTCGTCGAGGCTGACCTCCGCGACGGGGTAGTGGCTCATGAACGAGAAGGCCGGGTGCCGGAGCAGACCCTCGTACTGAGCCGGCCAGCGACCGACCTTCAGCCTCGGCAGCTTGTGGGCGAGGAACTCGTCCACCAGGTCGCACCAGCGCCAGGGCCCATACCGGCGCCGGTCCTCGCCGGATTGCTCGGGCAGCGTCTCCGGGAATGCGGCCTCCGCCGACAGCGCCACGTCGCCGCCGGAATGCTCCAGCGCGACCGCGAAGAGCGCCAACTCGGCCTTCGGGCTGCGGCCAGCCTTGACGTCCGCCTTGGCCCGGGCGGCGGCCTCGCGGGCGGCGTCGACCGAAAGCGCTTCCATCGACCCCAGCCGCACGGTCGCCGTCTCCAGCTTGAGAAGCCAGTTCGCGCTGTTGGGCGTCACGCGCAGGATCAGGCCGGCCGTGCGGGTGTCGGCGAACTCGACGCCGCGCCCGACGACGCGACCGCCCTTGATCAGGGCCTTGGCGGTGCGGAGGTGCTCGGGCCCGAGGCGGACGCGCTCGCGGCTGTACGTGCCCCGGCTTACGTTCTGTGCCATCGTGCCCCCGGCGGTGGATACCAGCCTGGATACCAGCGAGCGAAACGCGGGCGTGGCAAGACGGCATTCTACCCGGGTCGGCTAAAAGCCGTGGACTATTAGAGGCTTGGTAAACAAGTCAGGGTCGCAATGGTAGCTGACGAAGCAGTTGTTTCAGCTTCCCAAGCTGAATATACGGGTTCGATTCCCGTCGCCCGCTCCAATCCGATCGTTCCGCCCCTTTCGAATCGGTGGTGTGTCCCCCTCTCCCTTCGAGGAGGCGCGACGCACGCAGGTTGGGTCGAAACGGTCCTTACCGATGCCGGTGCTTAGAGCGCTGGATCGGCCGCACGGGATCCGCCGTCACACCGGCCAGGCGGCTTCGCGGTAGGCGCTGTCCCAGAACATCCATTCGAGCCTAGTCGCGTGGGTGAAGGCCTTGTGCATCCGCTCGCGCAGGGTGGGCGACGCCCCGCGGGCGGCTTCGTCCGTCGCCGCGATCATCCGGGCGACGGCGTCCTGGAAGTCCGTTCCGGAATAGGTGTCGATCCAGGCGCGATAGGGATTGCCGGCGCTCTCGCGCGCCAGGATGTCCCGCCCGACCTCGGCGTAGATCCAGAAGCACGGCAGCAGCGCCCCGAGCAGCACCTCGAACGGCTCGGCGTAGGCCGTCGCCATGAGATACGCGACGTAGTGATCGCAGGCCGGCGTCAGCGGCGTCGCCGCGAAGGCCTCCGCGCCGATGCCGTAGTCGCGGAAAAAGCCGCCGTGGAGCGCGCGCTCGACGACGATCGCCTCTTCCGCCGCCTTGGCGAACAGGACGATGCCGTCGGGCTCCGGCGCCTTGGCGGCGGCGAGACTCAGGGCGCGGCCGAAGCCGATGAGGTAATGGGCGTCTTGGACGATGTAATGCGTGAAGCGCGACCGGTCGAGCGTGCCGGTCCCCAGCTCGGCGTTGAACGGCATCGTGCGGATGGTCTCGTAGAGCGCGGCGTTGCGCGCCCACGCGGCTTGCGAGAACGTGCCGGTTTTCGCATCGCCCATGGTTCGGCCTCTCGTCGTGTCGCGCGGCGCGGCCGCCGCCGGATCGGTCAACCCTGACGCTGGGCTTCGGTGACGGCGACGTGGATCAGCTCGGCCAGCGTCCGCACGCCGAGCTTCTGGCGCATCTGCGAGCAGGCGTTGGTCACGGTCTTGTAGCTCACTGACAGGTCGGTCGCGATCGCGCCGTAGGACTTGCCCTGCGCGAGGCGCGCGAGGATCTGCTGCTCGCGCGGCGTCAGCTGGGATTCGGGGGTGCGGCGGGCGTCGGTGCGCAGCATCGCGACCTCGGTGGCGAGGCGCCGGTCGAGGTAGACCTGCCCCGCCCGGACCTTCTCGAAGGCCTCGAACAGCTCGGCCGAGGCGTGGTCCTTGAGCACGTAGCCGAGCGCGCCGGCCTCGAGCGCGCGTGCCACGATCACCGGATCGTTGTGCATGCTGAACACGAGGATGCGGGTCTTGGGCTCGACCGCGCACATGCGGCGGATCAGGCCGAGGCCGGCCAGGCCGCTGCCCTGGAACGTCAGGTCGCAGATCACGATCGGCGGGCGCAGGCGGTGGAACGCCCGGTAGCCGTCGACCACGGTGGTCGCCTCGGCCACCGTCTCGATGCCGGCATCCTCCAGCACCCGGCGGCAGCCCTGGAGCACGATCGGATGATCGTCGATCACGAGGACCGGCATCCGGGTCTCGACGGCAACGGGCTTCATGGCAAAGGCGTTCATCGAGCCGGGAACTTCATCGGGGGATCGCTCGGGATGGCGAGGCCGCTCAGGCGGATCGCACCGGGTCGGCATCGTCGCCCCTTTGCGCATCCACGGGAATGATAATGCGGACAACGGCGCCCGGGGGGTGCTTGTCAAGAACAAACGTTCCGTCGAGCGCTTCGACGCGCTCGCGCATGCCCGAGAGCCCGAGGCCGGTGCCGTGATCGGGCGCGAACCCGGTGCCGTCGTCGGCGATCGACACGACCAGCGAGCCGTTCCCCTCGCGCGCCTCGGCGGTGACCGTCGCGGCGTGGCCGTGACGCACGGCGTTGGTCATGCTCTCCTGGATGCAACGGAACACGGTGAGGTCGGCGAGATCGCCGTAGCCGCGGGCGAGCCCTTGGAACCGCCCGGTGAATCGGGTCTCGGGGTGTCGGCGGGCGAAGTCGCGCAACAGCAGGTCGAGGCAGTCGGCGAGCGGAACCTGGCCGAGCGCGTGCGGACGCAGACGGTTGAGCAGGTCGCGGTTGCGGCTCTGCACCTGGCCGACGATCGCCGCGATCTCGGAGGCGCGCGCCAGGAGCTTGTCCCGGTCGGGCTCGGCCGTGCCGGTCGCGAGCCGCTTCACGGAAGCCGCGTTGGCTTCCAGGGCGAACAGGCAGGGGCCGAACTCGTCGTGCAGTTCCAGCGCCGTGCTGCGGCGCTCGTCGTCCTGCGCGGTCAGCAGCTGCCGCTTTAGGCGGCCGTTGGCGCCCCGGACGGCACTCAGCGCTTCCGCGACCTGGTTGAAGCGCGTGGCGATCACCGCGAACTCGTGGGTCGCCGGGTTTTCGAGCCGCGCGGTATAATCGTGTCGCTCGAGCTGGGTCAGGCCGTCGGCGAGGCGGCCCAGCGGCGCCAGCACGCGCCCGAGCGCAAGGTAGAGGGCTGCCAGCATCGCCGCGTTGATGCAGAACGTCGTCAGCGACAGGGCGCGCGCATAGACCCAGATCTCGTCGATCTCGTCCATCGGCTGCGTGGTGATCCGCGCGGTGCCGATCGTGCGGCCGGCGGTGACGATCGGCAGCTCGTGCTGCTCGATCTTCGGCATGATCAGGTCTGCGAACCAGGCCGGCGCCGTCTTCTCCTGACGCGGCTGGCCGATCGGCGCGCCCACCGTCGCGCCGGCGGCGTCGCGCACCGTGACGCGGACGTGGCGCATGATCTGGAAGCGCAGGTCGAGGGTCTGGAGCAGGCGTTCGGGCGGAGCCGCGTCGAGGAGGCGGATCGTGTCGGCGACGAGCGATTCCACGGTGGAGAGCGATGCCCGCGTCTCGACCTTCACCGCCGTGCGCGCGTTGATCACGATGACGCCGCAGGAGACCAGGGCCGCGACGACGTCGATGGCGAGGACGACGGCGATCAGCCGCGCGCGGGTCGACCAGCCGCTCCAGAACCCGGCCGCCGGGATCGCCTGCGGTGGAACAGGGGAGGCGGTGCCGGGCGCGTCGTCCGGCGGTGTCGGGAGGGAGATCGGTCTGGCGCTCACGCCGCGCAGGGTGGCGGCGACGCGCGGCGAAGTCCATGCCGCGCAGGCGCGCTCGGCATGCGGTCCACATCGCAGCCTTCGGTTGCAGACGGCGCTTGAGCCTCCGCGACGACCGGCGTAGCCATGCCCACCATGGCCCTCGACGCGACCGATCGCGACATCCTCTGCGCCGCGCTCGCCGATCCCGCGAGCGCGTGGAACCTCGGCGCGTTCGGGGCGGCCGCCGAGTTCCGCCGGCGGCCGGACGAACCGTTCCGGATCCTCGGGGAGGGCCGGATTGGCCTGCGGACCGCCAGGGGCGGCATCGCGCTGACGCTGACGGATGCGGTGCGACCGATCGCCTACGAGATGCCGGTGGGCGACGGATGGAGCCACGCGGTCGCGTTGTGCCTGCCGGCTGCGGAATTCGGCGCCGTCGCCTGCTCGAGGTTCACCGAGCTCGGCCCCGATCGCGAAGCGCTCGATCCGGCTCGGCGGGCGGCCGTGAGCTTCGATCTGGGTCTCGGCTCGGCGCAGGTCTCCGTCCGGGTCAGGACCGATCGGCCGGGACCGCTCGCGCGGCTCCGCGCGCATCTCGGCTGCGCACCGCCGGATTTCGATGGCGCGATCGGGCCGGAGGCGTTGGGCGGCGGGGCAGACTTGGTCGTCGTGGGACCGCTCGGGCGGATCGAGGTGTCGTCCGGCGCCGGCGATCCGTTCGGGCCGCGGGCCTACGTCGTGCCGAAGATCCTGCGCCGCCGCCGCACCCACGTGGCCACGGCGCCGATCCCGGCCGGCCTGGTGCCGGTGGCCCATCTCTACCCGCCCCATCCCTGTCGCGATTCCGCTTTGCGGCCGATCCCCTTCGAGCGTGCGCGGCACGACGCGTTCCAGGTTCTGCTCGCGCGCTGGGGCGATCGGGACGGCTTGACGCTGAAGGCGGCCGTCGCGGCCGGCGCATCGTCGCCCGTTCGGCCGGCGAGCCGATGGACCCGCGCGGTCGAGCGCGTGGCACGGGCGCAGGCCGTGCACCTCGCAGGTTGGCCCTGAGGCTCGACCGGGGCAGGACGCCCGCCGATACGAGTTCTTAAGCACACACCGTCTACGCAAGACCTCGGCGCGACGACGACTTCTCCACAGAAGATGCGACAGGTCGAAGCCCGGGGATCGGCGCCGCGAAGCGGGGCGACATCGTTGCGCCGTATTGCCGGTTCTTGATCCACACTCGAGTTCCGCGTGCGGAACATCTTCGGAGGCGATGCGGCCGTGATGGGGAGATCGGTCGCATCCGCCTCGCGTGCCCGATGCAACCTCCTGCCTTGATCGCCCCCCGATGAATGATCTCGCCCTCGACCCGTCCGAGACCCGGCAATCGCCGAAGACGGTGCCGCGTCCGGCCGCACGACGCCCCTGGGCCCGCATCGCGCTGTTCGGCGTGATCGGGGTGGCCGGGACCGGGGCCTTTGCCGCCGCGGCCAGCACCTACCTCTCAGGCCTCGCCGGACCGCAGCGCGCCAAGCCGATCGTGACAAGCCGGCAGGCCGCCGACTGGCCCGACCTGAAGGACGGGCTGCCGGCGCTGGCGACGGGCAGCCCCTCGTCGATCCCGAAGATCCGCGAGATCCTGCCGCCCGAGCCGGCTGAGCCCCCGGTCGTCGAAGCGCGGATCGATCCGATGCTGCGCGCGGGCTCCGTCGCCACCGACGCCGTACCGACACCGGCGACGCCCGCCATCACCCCGAACCCGCCCGTCGCCGCGAGCAAGCTCGCGACGCCGGCACCCGCGCCGAAACCGGTCCCGGCGCTCGTCGAGGTGCCGGTGATCGGCCCGGCCCGTCAGGCGACCCTGGTCGCGCCGGCTCGCACCGTGCCCGGCATCGCGCCGCTGGCGGCCGAGACCGTGCGCGCCAAGACCGAGACCGCGACCTACGCGGCCCTGCCGCCGGAGCCCCCGAAGGCGGTCGCGACCCGTCCGGCATCGGCGGTGGACGAAACGGCCAAGATCGAAGCGGCCAAGATCGAAGCGGCCAAACCTGAGCTGGCGAAGCGCGAGGCCGCGAAGCCCAAGCCTTCGAAGGCGAAGCCGCGGATCGAGGCGCACGCGAAGCCTCCCGCCGCCACGGCGGCACCAGCGGCGAGCAAGGCGGTCGCGGAAAAGCCGGCCGCCCGCAAGCCCGCGGCGGTCGAGGCCAAGGCGGTGCCCGCGGAAGCGCAGGACGAGGACACCGAGGTGTTCGGCATCAAGGTGCCGTCCCTGGCGCCGGCCGGGCGCAAGCTGCGCGAGAGCGTCGAGGCGCTCGGCGATGCGGTGAAGGGCATTCCCGACCGGTTCTGACCGGTCGGGTCGCTGCGAGGCAACGTCGGCCGCGCTCAGGCGCGCGGCTTGCGGGCGTAAGGCTTCGCCGCCTCTGGCTTGCCGATGTGGCGCTCGTGCTTGGCCGCGCGCGGACTCTTGAAGCCGGCCGGCCCCTTGCGCTCGGCGACCGGGGCATCGCCGACCAGGGCCTCGACCTGAATCTCCGGCGAGCCGTTGCGGGCGAAGGCCTGCGCGAAGCGCGAGGCGGCGTTGCCGCGCACCTCGAACTTGGTCTCGCGGTCGAAGATGCGGATCGCGCCGATCTCCTGGCGGTCGATCCCGCCGCGGCGGGTCAGCATCGGCAGCAGGCGCCGCGGGTCGGCGTTGTCGCGCCGGCCGAGGTTGAGCCGGAACCACACCGCCGGGCCCATCGCCGCGATGCGCTCGGGGTCCATCGGATCGTAGGGCGGCCGGCTCGCGGAGCCGCGGCCGGACTGGTCGCCCGGATCGGTGACCTCCTCCGGCGCCGGCAGGCGGGTGCGGTAGACGCGGGCGAGGGCGGCGGCGAGCTCGAGCGGGGTGCGGCCGGTGACCAGCGTCTCGGCGAGGGCGATATCCTCCTCGCCGGGCGCCTCGGTGAACAGCGGGTCTTCCAGCATGCGCTCGCCGTCGAGGCGCCGGATCTCGTCGGCCGACGGGGGACCGCCCCATTCGGGGCTGATCTTGGCGAGCTGGAACATCTGCTCGGCCCGGCGGCGGCGGGCGTTCGGCACCAGCAGGATGCTGGTGCCCTTCTTGCCGGCGCGTCCCGTGCGGCCGCTGCGGTGCTGCAGCACCTCGGCGTCGTGCGGCAGGTCGGCGTGGATGACGAGCGACAAACCCGGCAGGTCGATGCCGCGGGCGGCGACGTCGGTCGCGACGCAGACCTTCGCGCGGCCGTCGCGCAGCGCCTGGAGCGCGGCGTTGCGCTCGCCTTGGCCGAGTTCCCCCGACAGGGCCACGGTGGAGAAGCCGCGCTCGGTCAGGCTCGCCTGGAGGTGACGCACCGCGTTGCGGGTGTTGCAGAACACGATCGCCGTCGGCGCGTCGGCGGCGCGCAGCAGGTTGAGCACGACGTGCTCGATCTCGCGCGGCACCACGCGGATCGCCCGGTAGGCGATGTCGGCGTGACCGTGGGTCTCGCTCTTCACCGCCAGGCGCAGCGCGTCGCGCTGGTAGCGGGCGGCGAGGCTGTCGATCGCCTTCGGCAGCGTCGCCGAGAACAGGAAGGTGCTGCGCTCGTTCGGCGTCGCCGAGAGGATGAACTCGATGTCCTCGCGGAATCCGAGGTCGAGCATCTCGTCGGCCTCGTCGAGCACGACGGCCCTCATCTGGTCGGTAACGAGGGTGCGGCGCTCAAGGTGGTCGCGCAGGCGCCCGGGCGTGCCGACGACGATGTGCGTGCCCTCGTTGAGCGCGCGCGCCTCGCGGCGCGGGTCCATGCCGCCGACGCAGGCCGTGACGCGGCCGCCGGCCGGGCCGTAGAGCCACATCAGCTCGCGCTGAACCTGCAGCGCCAGCTCGCGCGTGGGCGCGATGACCAGCGCCAGCGGGGCACCGGCCGGCGCCAGCATCTCGGCACCGTCGAGCAGCAGGCCGGCCATGGCGAGGCCGTAGGCGACGGTCTTGCCCGAACCGGTCTGGGCCGAGACCAGGAGGTCTCTGCCGTCGGCGGCCGCTTCGAGGACGGCGCTCTGCACCGGTGTGGGTTCGGCGTAGTCATGGTCGGCGAGCGCCCGCGCGAACGGGGCGGGAAGGGTCGGAAACGGCACGGTGCGGGGCTTTCACGACCGTCCGTCCCGTCGGAACCGGCGCAGGGCGCGGTTCTCTATCAGGCTCACCGGTCTCGACTCGGGTTGCGAAGCCCTATCCTCTAGCGCCTTCGCGGCGGTTCCGCCACGTCCCGGCCCGCATGGGGCGGTTGCGTGTGCGCAAGCCTTCCCGATCGCCTAAAGGTCTTTCGGGTGCGTGGGGCATCCGGGCGGGTCGGACGATAAATGGGCATGGCGCGGTTGGCGGTGGCGTGGGCGACGGTCGGCGCCTTCGCATGGTTCGGCAAGGACTGGCTCGGCGACCTCGACCGCCCACTCTGGGCCCTGGCCCTGTTCGCCTGGCTGCTCGTCGCGATCTTCTGGTGCGCCTTCGGCGTGGTGCACGAGGCGGAAGAGCTCGCCGACCTGCTCGGCGAGCCGCTCGGCACCCTGGTGCTCACGCTCTCCATCGTCGTGATCGAGGTGGCCCTGGTCTCCGCGGTGATGCTCGGTGCCAAGGATGCGCCGACGCTCGGGCGCGACACGATGTTCGCGGTGCTGATGATCGTGCTGAACGGCGTCGTCGGGCTCGGCCTGCTGGTCGGCGGGCTCAGGCATCACCAGCAAAGCTACAACCTGCAAGGGGCGTCGGCCTTCCTGTCGGTGATCATCCCGCTCTCGACCCTCGCGCTGATCATCCCGAACTTCACCACCTCCACGCGCGATGGGACCCTGACCACGCTCCAGGCGGTGACCTTCTCGGGCTTCACCCTTGCGCTCTACGCGGTGTTCCTGCTGATCCAGACCGGGCGGCACAGCGATTTCTTCCAGGAGGAGGGCCACGCGGCGCGGGGCCGAGCCACGGAGCGGAACGCGAGGGGCCCGAGGGCGAAAAGGCATCCGCCGGCAGCATCGTCCGGCACACGATCCTGCTGATCGCCAACATCCTGCCGATCGTGCTCCTGTCGAAGAGCCTCGCGACCATCCTCGACCACGGCATCGCCGCCCTCGGCGCCCCGTCCGCCCTCTCGGGCGTGCTGATCGCGGCGATCGTGTTCACGCCCGAGGCGATCTCTGCATTGAAGGCGATCGCCCGCAACGAGTTGCAGCGCGCGATCAATCTCTGCCTCGGCGCCGCGACCTCGACCATCGGCCTGACCGTGCCGGCCGTGCTCGCGGTCGGCCTGATCACCGGGCAGACCGTGGTCCTCGGTCTCAAGCCGACCGAGATGACCCTGCTCGCCGTGACCCTGATCCTGAGCACGCTGACCTTCTCGGGCCTGCGCACCACGGTGCTCGAGGGCGCGGTGCACCTGATCGTGTTCTTCGTTTATCTGGTCCTGATCTTCAGCCCCTGAACCTCCCGCCCCGACCATGTCGTCGCGCGGGGCGATGGGATCGTGCCGACGGATCGCAGCCGGGGCGTCCGGCGTCCCGGCTTCGTCGATCGACCGATGAAGGCAGGATTGCCGTTCCTCCAAGCCGCTTTCCCGGGGCGGCAACGGACGGTATCCGTTGGCCGACGGCCTCAGTATGACCCGAATCGGATGTCGGATTGCACGTCGGGGCGAGTGGTTTTCAACGGCGGAGCGGAGCGATGGCGCGTGCGGGCGTAGCGGACACGGTGAAGACCTGGGCGAACGCGGCCCGAGGCCTCGCGCTCGGACGGAACGAGAAACCCGCGATCCTTCCCGTCTCGCGGCCGGGAGCGCCCAACGTCGTCGATGCCGACATCCCGGTCGACATCGGCTGCATCAAGGTGTTCCGTTCGGAGAACTTTCCCGAATCCGGGCCGACCCCGTGGCTTGACCAGCCCGATGCCGCCGAGACGATCGAGCGGCGGCTGGCGCGCGGGGAGCTGACCCCGAAGCAGGCCGAGATGTGCCGTTTCTGGGTCGAGAACGGGTATTACGTCGCCCGCGGCGCGGTCGATCCCGACACGATCGACGCGGCCTGGGCCGCCTACGAGGCCGCGATCGCGCGAGGCGACATCACGCTCGCGCCGGAGAAGGCGACCGACGACGACCCCCATCCCGGCCGCTACCTCAACCCGCACTTGACGGTCGAGGAACTTGATCACCTGCTCGAGCATCCGGTGCTGTTCAACTTCAGCAGCATGGTGCTCGGACGGCGGGCGATCCCGTTCCAGACCATCGCCTCGCACAAGGGCAGCCAGCAATCCGAGCACTCGGATTCGATCCATATGACGACCTACCCGCTCGGCTACCTCGCCGCCTGCTGGGTCGCGATGGAGGACATCCACGCGGATTCGGGTCCGCTGGTCTATTATCCCGGCAGCCACCGGCTGCCTTACGTGTTCAGCCACGATGTCGGCATCTCGACGGAGGATTTCCGCGAGAAGGGCTACGCGGCCTACGCCGAGCGCTACGAGCCGGCGATCAAGCACACGATCGCCGAGCACGGCATCGCGCCGCAGCGCTTCCTCGCGAAGAAGGGCGACGTGCTGTTCTGGCACGCCAACCTCCTGCACGGCGGCTCGCCGCGCAACGACGTGAGCCGGTCGCGCAAGGCGCTGGTACACCACTACTTCGCCGAGGGCTGCGTCTGCTACCACGACCTCTCGGCGACGACCTCGGCGGTGCACGGCCCGGTGGAGAGCCTGCCGACCTGCGGCGCATCGAGCCCCGACATCAAGCGGCGCAGCCAGATCGTCCGCTCCTGAATCCCGGAGCATCGCGAGGTCGCATCCGTCTCGCGCGCACCGGCCGCCACTGCGCAAAAGACCCTAGCCGCCGAACCGCTCCGTGCGGATCAGGCCCGGCGCAACGGCCGCCTCGACAAGCAGCGTCGCGGCCGTGCGGACGAACGGCGTGGCGCCGCAGACGAAGACCCGGGCCGGCTGGCCGAGCCTGTCGAGGGCTTCGGCGACCATCGCCGCGTCGATCCGGCGTCCGCCTTCACGCGTCGCGGTGAATGTCAGCGACAGGCCCGGCTCGGCGCCGGCACGCGCCTCGATCTCGGCGAGCGCGACGGCGTCGCTCCGCGTCCGGGCCGAATAGAGCAGCAGCGCCGGGATCTCGGGCGCGGCGACCGCGCGGTGGCGCAGCATGGCGAGCAGCGGCACCACGCCGGAGCCGCCGCCGACGAGCAGCAGCGGCCCGCCATCGGCCGGCCCCCAGGAAAACGAGCCGCCGATCGGCCCGCGCAGCTCGATCGCGTCGCCGAGCTCGGCGATCTCGTGGAAGAAGCTCGAGACCTCGCCGCCCTCCAGCCCCTCGATCATCAGCTCGATCGTCCCCGAGCCGTCCGGCGCCGAGGCGATCGAGTAGCTGCGCTGCGCCCGGTAGCCATCCTCGGCGGTGAGGCGCACGTCGACGTGCTGGCCCGGCCGGTAGGCGTCGGCGATCTTGGTGCGCAGGCGAAAGCTCTTCACTCGCGCGGTGACCGGCGCGATCGCCGTGATCACGCCCTCGCGCCAGCGGAGATCGGCGGCCTCAGTCACCGGTGTAGCGCTGCTCGCGCCACGGGTCGCCGTACATGTGGTAGCCGCGCATCTCCCAGAAACCGGCCTCGTCCTTCTTGGTGAAGCGCAGGCCCTTCACCCACTTCGCGCTCTTCCACAGGTAGAGGTGCGGCACGAGCAGGCGGGCCGGGCCGCCATGGTCCGGCTCGATCGGCGCCCCCTCGTAATGCGTCGCGATCATCGCGCGCCCGCCGACGAGGTCGGCGACGGGGACGTTGGTCGAATAGTCGTCGTAGCCCTCGGCGAGCAGGAAATCGGTCGGGGCCGCGATGCCGGCATCGGCGAGGAGGTCGTCGAAACTCACGCCCTCCCAGCCGGTGTCGAACTTCGACCACTTGGTGACGCAGTGGATGTCGCCCTGCCACGTGGTCCGCGGCAGCCCCTGGAACGCGTCCCAGTCCCAGGATTTCAGCGGCTTCGCGCCGTCCCGCAGCGTGAAGCGCCAGGTGGCGAGATCGATCACCGGGTTCGGCCCGATCTGGAGGATCGGGAAATCCTCGACGCGATGCTGCCCGGGAGGCAGCCGCTTCTGCGTCTCTTCCGGACTGCGCCGGCCGACGAAGCCTCGTGTCGCCATTCGTATCGCTCCGATGCTGCTTGCGCCGGTTGCAGCCGGAATGGCCGGCGCCGTCAAGCACCGGCTTCAGCGAACGCAACGGCGGCGCTACGCTCGCCCCGCGGCACGCAATCGACAGGGCGACGACGATGGACCCGGCCTTCAAGGATCATTTCTCGTCCCATGCGGCCGGCTACGCCGCGCACAGGCCGACCTATCCGCCGGCGCTCGTCGCGTTCCTCGCCGAATGCGCGCCCGGTCGAGACCGCGCGCTCGATTGCGCCTGCGGCACCGGCCAGCTCTCGACGCCGCTCGCCGAGCATTTCGACGCCGTCGTCGCCACCGATGCCAGCGCCGCGCAGATCGCGAACGCGACGCCGCATCCCCGCGTCGCGTACCGGATCGGGGCGGCCGAGCGGAGCGGCCTGCCGGCGGCGAGCGTCGATCTGATCACCGTGGCGCAGGCCGCCCATTGGCTCGACCTCGACGCCTTCTACGCGGAGGTCCGCCGCGTCGCCCGCCCGGGCGCCGTGCTGGCGCTCGTCAGCTACGGCATCCTCCACGTCGAGGGCGCACCCGACGCGGTGGTGCAGCATTTCTACCGCAACGTCGCCGGACCGTACTGGCCGCCGGAGCGCAGGCATGTCGAGGCGGGATACCGCTCGCTGCCGTTCCCCTTCGCGGAGTTCGTCGCGCCGGACCTCGCGATCACCGTCGCGTGGCGTCTTCCCGACCTTGTGGGCTACGTCGAGACATGGTCGGCGCTGCGGGGGCTCGAGACGGCGGTCGGCCGGGCGCCGGTCGACGCGTTCCAGGACGCGCTCGCCGCGTCGTGGGGGCCGGCCGAGCACCGCCGCGCCGTACGCTGGCCGCTGGCGCTGCGACTCGCGCGGCTGTGAGCGGCAGCGTCGATCGGACGTCGAAGATTCGCCTCAAAGCACGCTGATCTGTGTTGCGATCCGCGGCCCAACACGAACGTGATCGTGCGATGGGCTTCGAAGCCTGCGGCGTTCGCATTTCGTTTACGAACCGGCCGGACATTGCGACCACGACAGATCCCGAGGGGACGAACCATGATCCGAATTCTTTCCGTTGCTCTCCTCGCCGGGAGCCTCGTCGCCGCAGCACCCGCGGCTGAAGCCCGTGACGGCATCGGCGCCGGCGGCGCAGCCGCGCTCGGCGTGCTCGGCGGCCTCGCCGTCGGCGGCGCGATCGCCTCCTCGCAGAACGGCTACTATCCTGGCCAGCCGGTCTACCGCGCCCCGCGCCCGGTCTACGTCGAGGAAGATTACGGCCCGGTCTGCCACTTCGAGCGCCGCCGGACGATCGACGCCTATGGCGACGTGTTCATCCGCCGCGTCCGCGTCTGCGAATAAGCGATCGATCCGCGGCCGGTGGCAGCACCGGCCGCGCTCAAGGTCTCGGCCGGTCCCGCAGCGCGGCGGGCTCAACGATGGCCGGGCCTGGGCCGCGCCCGAGCCGTTCCGCGCAGAAGATGCCGCCGAGCACCAGGGCCAGCGCGACGGCCTCATTGGTGCCGAAGGGCTCTCCGACCACGAGCACGGCGAGCCCGGCGCCGAAGATCGGCACGAGATTGACGAACAGGCCGGCCCGGTTCGGCCCGATCAGCTCGACACCGCGCATGAAGAACAGCTGCGCGGCCAGCGACGGCCCGAGCGCGACGAACGCCACGATCGCCCAGCCCTCGATCCCCGGCCAGATCACCCGGCCGGACGCCGCCTCGATCGCCAGAAGCGGCAGGGAGGTGACGAAGGCCATCAGCGCCATCGCCGCGAAGAAGCTCAGCCCGGAAATGGCCGGGCGGTGCGGCAGGGCGATGGTGTAGCCGGCATAGAACAGGCAGGCGATGAAGATCAACACGTCGCCGCGATTGAAGCCGAGGGTGGCGAGCACGTGCCAGTCGCCGTGCGTCGCGGCCACCGCCGCGCCGAGGAGGGTCACGAGCACGCCGATCGCTTGGCCGGACGTGACCCGGGTCCGATAGAGACCGTAGTTCATCAGAATCACCAGAACGGGGATCGAGCCCTGGAACAGGGCGAGGTTGATCGCGCTGGTGTAGGCCCCGGCGGCGTAGAACAGGCTGTTGAACGCCGTGTAGCCAAGGCCGCCCATCAGAAGGACGAGCCGCCAATGGCCGCGCATGCCCGGCCAATCGGCCGCGATGCGGCGCCGGGCGAACAGCCACAGCACAACGCAGACCACGGCCCAGCGCAGCGACGTGATCGCTTGCGGCGAGACGTGGCCCGGCGCCCACTTCCCCGCCACCGCGTTGCCCGCCCAGAGCAGGGCGGTCAACGTCAGGAGGGGATAGGCCGCGACGGTCCGGGGAGGCGTGGGAATCGCCGGCCGCTCAGCGGCGGCGGAACTGGCCGCCGCGCACCGGCGGACGCGGGCCGGCCGAGCGCTCGTCCTTGTGACGGAACACGAGGCGGCCCTTCTCGAGGTCGTAGGGCGACATCTCGACGGTGACGCGGTCGCCGGCCAGCGTCTTGATGCGGTTCTTCTTCATCTTGCCGGCAGTGTAGGCGACGATCTCGTGGCCCTGATCGAGCTGCACCCGGTAGCGCGCATCCGGCAGGATCTCGAGAACGAGACCGTCGAACTGCATCAATTCTTCTTTCGCCATTCACCCTCTCCAGTCGGACCGTCTGGAAGCAGGCGTTCCGGCGCACGATCTTTCGTCACGGCAATTCGATGAACGCGGCGGCGGCGGGTCCGTATCCGGAGGCGCCAAGCCATCAAGTGTCGGGCACGATGTAGGGGCCTCCTGCCACGCAAGCAAGCTTCGCCGCCTCGCGACCACTGCGGCGTCGACACAAAAAGCGCCGTTCCCGGACGATTCCTGTGCGAAACGGTTGATCCTACGGCGCCGTCTCGTTGCCCGCGTAATCGAGCCGGCCGTCCGGCGCACGCTTCCAGACCTTGAGGGCTACGGCACCCGAGCTCGGGTCGCCCTGCGCATCGAAGGCGATTTCGCCCTGGATCGTGCGGAAGGGCGCGCCCCGGAGTGCTGCGGCGACCGTGCGCCCGTCCCGAGACTTCGCCCGGTCGATCGCCTGCGCCAGCACCTCGACCGCCGCATAGGTCGGCCCGGCGAGCGCATCGGCTTCCGCGGTGCGGGGCGGGCGGCCCCTGACCTCGGGAAGCCGCACCGGCTCGGCCGGGACGGTCATCACCGTCCCCTCGCCGGCGGCCGACGCGAGCGTCGCGAAGTCCCGGTCGAGGATGCCGTCGCTCGCCACCAGCCGGGCGGTCGATCCGGCGTCGCGCATCGCGTGCGCGAGCGTCGCCGCCTCCGGCGCCAGCCCGCCGAAGTAGACCGCGTCGACGCGGGCGGCCTTCAGCGTCGCGGCGAGGTCCGCAGCGTCCCGGCTGCCGCGCGGCAGGCTCTCGAACGCGACCTCGGGCCTGCCGGCGGCCTTGAGCGTCGCGGAGACCGCGTCCGCAAGGCCGCGGCCGAAGGTGGTTCGGTCGTGGACGATGGCGACGCGGCGCCCCGCTTCGTGCGCGAGCAGGTAGCGGCCGGCGGCCTCGCCCTGCTGCGCGTCGCCGGCGACGATGCGGAACAGGGTCGCGTGGCCCCGGCGCGTCAGCGCGGCCCAGGACGCCCCCGGCGTGACCACGACGATGCCGGCATCGTCGTAGATCGCGGCGGTGGCGGCCGCGACCGAGGATTCGAGCGGCCCGACCACGAGGCGGATGCCGTCCGCGGCGAAGCGCCTGGCGACCGCGACGCCCTGCTTCGCGTCGCCGGCATCGTCCGCGACCACCAGCGCGAACTTGCGGCCGGACGCGCCGGCCGCGCGGTTGAGGTCGGCGACGGCCTGCTCGGCGCCGAGCCGCATGCCCTGGCCGAAGGCGGCGTCCGGCCCGGTGAGCGGAGCCGACAGCCCGATCTTGGTGACCGTCTGGGCCGCGGCCGGCGCAGCGAGCAGAAGTGCCGTGACGATCCCGATCAGTGCGCGCATCGAAACCCATACCGCAGCGGCCGGAGCGGCGGCCGCGATGACCTCGGGACAGCTTAGCCGCCGCGCCGCGCCGGCGAAAGCGAAGCGGCGCCGGTCCGACGGTCGATCAGCACGCCGTGTTTCCGGGCATGACGACCAGGCTTTCAGAGCGCGCCGTCGCGGATCGCGCCCGGATCGGCGAGGCTGTGCAAGACCCGGGCGGCGCTGTGGGCGAAGCGCAGCGTCACGGCCTTGCGGCGCGGGCCGGAGAGCGGGTGCTCGGGCGCCTCGCGGATCACCAGCCCGCCGAAGGCGTCGGCGACGATCAGGCCGCATTCGTCCGGGATCAGCGATTCCGGCACCGTGTCCGGGATCGCGAAGAAGAAGCGGTCGCAGAAGTCGCGGTAGTCGGGCCATTTCCGGTCGGCGCGGAAGTCCGCCACGCTCGACTTGATCTCGACGATGGTCAGGCGCCCGGCGCCGCACAAGGCGATCACGTCGGCGCGGCGCCCGTTGACCAACGAGAACTCGGGCAGGGTGGCGCAGCCCATCTCGGAGAACAGGCGGCGCACCCCGCGCTGGATCCTCAGCGCCGTCGGCGACTGGCGCCGGTCGGGCGGCAGGATCAGGTCCGGCGCGGCGTCGACCGTGCGGGCTTCGGCCGGAAGAGCATGGGCGAGGGCTGACGACATCGTCTCTCGTGTGGCGGCCTGTGCCGAATCGGGACGGCGCATCTTGCCAAGCCCGGACTGCGCTTGTCACCTGCGGCCGGAGATCACGCGAGCGATCCTGCCAGCGCCGCGCGGATCGCGGCGAACCCGTCCGTGAGCGCGGCCGGGCCGGGCTGCAGGATCAGCGGCGACTTGATCTCGTGGATGCGGCCATCCCGCACCGCCGGGATCGCCGCCCATCCCGGGCGGGATGCGATGCGCGCGACATTGACCTTCTTCCCGCACCACGAGGCCAGGACGACGTCGGGCGCCGCCGCGATCACGGCCTCGGGCGCGACGATCCGGTCGACGGCGGCGGCCATCCGGGCGCGGTCGGGAAACACGTCGTCGCCGCCGGCGAGGCCGATCAGCTCCGAGACCCAGCCGATGCCGGAGATCATCGGCTCGTCCCATTCCTCGAAATAGACGCGGGGCCGCCGACGGCCCGCGACCTCGGCGGCCGCCCGTGCCAACGCGTCGGCATAACCCTGCGCCAGGGCGTCGGCCCGGTCCGGCACGCCGACGAGGGCGCCGAGCGTGCGGATCATCGCGAGGCAGCCGGCGACGTCGCGCTGGTTGAACAGGTGCACGGCGATCCCGGCCCGGGCGAGGTCGGCGGCGATGTTCGCCTGGAGATCGGAGAAGGCGAGGACGAGATCGGGCTCGAGCGCGAGGATCTTCGGCAGGTCCGCGCTGGTGAAGGCCGACACGCGCGGCTTCTCGCGCCGGACCCGCGGCGGACGCACGGCATAGCCCGACACCCCGACGATGCGGCGCTCCTGGCCGAGCAGGTACAGCGTCTCGACGGTCTCCTCGGTGAGGCAGACGATGCGCTCGGGTGGAAACCGGCGCATCAGCCCTGGAACCACGCCAGCAGCCCGGCACCCGGTGCCAGGAGCACGAAGGCCCAGACGAGGGCCGAGAGGACGTTGGCCACCTGGAACGGCAGCCGGGCGACCCCGAACATGCCGGCGATCAGCGGCACCACCGCGCGGGCGGGCCCGAAGAACCGCCCAAGCGCCACCGCCGCCGCGCCCCAGCGCTTCAGGAAGACCTCGCCCTTGGCGACCATCTCGGGGTAGCGCCGCATCGGCCACAGGCGCTTGGCGCCCTCGCCGTAGGACCGGCCGAACTCGTAGGAGAGCCAATCGCCGAGGGCCGCGCCGACGGCCGCCGCGGCCACCACCGGCCAGAACGCGATGTCGGTCGCCCCGATCATCGCGCCGATGCCGATCAGGATCACGGTGGCCGGCACCAGCAGCGACAGGAAGGCGATGGATTCGCAGAAGGCCAACGCGCCGACGATCAGCGGCGTCCACGCCCGGTGCGCCTCGACGAAGGCGAGGGCGGAGACGCGCAGCGATTCGAAATCCATGGTCCGCCTTGTCGAGGATGGGGGGTGCCGGGTGCGCGGGATGCCGAAAGCCGGTAACACGCCGCGGAGGCCACGCGTGCCGGGGAGATCGCGATGAACATCCTGTCGATCCAGTCCCACGTCGCCTACGGCCATGTCGGCAACGCCTCCGCGGTGTTTCCGATGCAGCGGCTCGGGGTCGAGGTCTGGCCGATCCACACGGTGCAGTTCTCCAACCACACCGGCTACGGGGCCTGGCGCGGACGCGTCTTCGACGGGCCGGCGGTCGAGGATCTGGTGGCCGGCATCCGCGAGCGTGGGGTGCTCGGCACCTGCGACGGCGTCCTGTCCGGGTACATGGGTTCGGCCGACATCGGCACCGCGATCCTCGGCGCGGTCGATGCGGTGCGGGCCGAGAACGCTCGGGCGCTCTACGCCTGCGACCCGGTGATCGGCGACACCGGCCGCGGCGTCTACGTCCGCCCCGGCATCGCCGAGTTCATGGCCGAGCGCGCGGTGCCCGCCGCCGACATCGTGACGCCGAACCAGTTCGAGCTCGACCTGCTCACCGGCCTGCCGACCGGCACGTTGGCGGAGGCCAAGCGCGCGGTCGCCGCCCTGCAGGAACGCGGACCGCGGGTGGTGCTCGTCACCTCGCTCGTCACCGACGCGACCCCGCCCGACGCCATCGACCTGCTGGCCGGGGAGGGCGGCACGTTCTGGCGGGTGCGCACGCCCCGCCTCGACCTGTCGGTGAACGGAGCAGGCGATTGCATCGCCGCGCTGTTCCTCGTCCACTACGCCCGCACCGGCTCGGCGGCGCTGGCGCTCGGCATGGCGGCGGCCTCGGTCTACGGCGTCCTGCGGCGCACGCTGGCGGAGGGCTCGCGCGAGATCCTCACCGTGGCGGCGCAGGACGAGTTCGTGGCGCCGACCGAGACGTTTCCGGTGGAGACGGTCTGAGAGCGAGAGAAGGAACCTCTGGATGCCGCGCCGCTTCGTCACCCTGGATGTGTTCACGACGCAGGCCCTGGCCGGCAACCCGCTCGCCGTGGTGCTCGAGGCCGACGGGCTCGACGACGGGGCGATGCAGGCGGTCGCCCGCGAGTTCAACCTGTCGGAGACGGTGTTCGTGATGCCGCCGGACGAGCCGCGGCACCGGGCGAGGCTCCGGATCTTCACGCCGACTCGCGAGCTGCCCTTCGCCGGGCATCCGACCATCGGCACCGCAATCCTGCTGGCCCTGCGCGAGGCGCGGCCCGAGGGGGCCGACGCCGTCGCGTTCGGTCTGGAAGAGGCGGTGGGCACGATCCCCTGCGTGGTCGAGACCGGCGACGGAGGGGGCCGCGCCCGCTTCAGGCTCCCGATCCTGCCGGACTACCTCGGCGAGGCTGCCGACGCCGCCGCTCTCGCGGCCGCGTTCGGGCTGGCGCCCGATGATATCGGCTTCGGACGGCACCGGCCGAGCCGGCACGGCGTCGGCCCGAGCTTCACCTTCGTTCCGGTCGCCTCGCCGGACCGTCTCGACGCGGCGCGACCGGGCACGCTGGCCGACACCTCGGACGGCTTCCTGCTCTACGCGCCGGACACGGCGGAGATCGGTCTCGCCTTCCAGGCCCGGATGTTCGCCCCCGCCCTCGGCGTGGCCGAGGACCCGGCGACGGGCTCCGCGGCCGCCGCCTTCGCCGGCGTGCTGATGCAGTTCGAGCCGCTCGGCGACGGCACGCACGACGTCGCGATCACGCAAGGCGTCGCGATGGGCCGCCCGAGCGCGATCGCGCTGCAGGTCGTGGTCCAGGCCGGCGGCCTGCGCTCGGTCGAGATCGGCGGGGCGGCGGTGATCGTGTCGGAAGGCGTGCTCCATGTCTGATGCGGCGACGCCGGACTCACGGCCGTACGGTTTCGAGGTCGTCCGCCTCGCGCGCCTCGAAGCCCGGCTGGTGACCTACGATTGGGCCTGGGCGCGCGACAACGCCGAGCGCATCGAGCAGAACTGGATGCGGCGGCGGGCGGCGCAGCCCGCTCTGTTCGACGGGCCGGTGCTGGTGGCCTGCGGCTGCGCGATCGACGGCGACAGCTGTCGCCTGGACCTGTTCGAGACGCCGTATTCCCGCTTCCTGGCCTATCGCGACGGCGGATCGCCGGACGGGCACGTCGCCAACGCCTTCGCGGCGATCGTGCCGTGGAGCGCCGACGGCGCGGTCCTGCTCGGGCGGATGGGCGCGCATACGGCCAATGCCGGGCAGATCTACTTTCCCTGCGGCACGCCGGACCTCGACGACGTGCGCGGCCAAGCAGTCGACTTCTCGGGGAGCGCCGCGCGCGAGCTTCTGGAGGAGACCGGCCTCCGGGTGCCCGACGGGGCGACCGAGGACTGGGTCTGCCTGCGCGGCGAGGGCCAGCTCGCCTTCCTGCGGCCCGTCCGCTTCGCCGAGGACGCCGCCGCCCTGATCGAACGCATGGAGATCCACGCGCTGGGCGAGGACGAGCCCGAGCTCGCCGGGATCGTGGCGGTGCGCGAGGCCGCCGACATCGAGGCGGCGATGCCCGGCTTCGTGCGCGCCTACCTCGCCAGCGCCTTCGAGGCCGAGACCGGCGCCGCCGAGGTGACGCCCTGATCCGTCCGTGACCCGGATGCGTCGACAACCGGCGGTGCATCGGGCAGGCTTTCTTAGCCGTTTCGTCGCCATCCCGGAGTTCCGCATGACCCTGAAATCCAAGACCGCGATCGTCACCGGCTCGACCAGCGGGATCGGGCTGTGCATCGCACGAGCCCTGGCGCGGGACGGGGCGAACGTGGTGCTGAACGGCTTCGGGGAGGCCGACGCGATCGAGACGGCGCGCGCCGGGATCGAATCCGAGTTCGGCGTGCGGGCGCATCATTCGGCCGCCGACATGACGAAGCCGACCGAGATCGGCGAGATGGTGCGCGAGGCGGAAGCCCGCTTCGGCTCCGTCGACGTGCTCGTCAACAACGCCGGCATCCAGTTCGTGTCGGCGATCGAGGAGTTCCCGGGCGCGAAGTGGGAGCAGATCATCGCGATCAACCTGTCCTCGGCCTTCTACGCGATGCAGGCGGCGATCCCGGGGATGAAGGCGCGCGGCTGGGGGCGAATCATTAACACCGCCTCGGCCCACTCGCTGGTCGCCTCGCCGTACAAGTCGGCCTACGTCGCGGCCAAGCACGGCATCGCCGGCCTGACCAAGACCGCGGGGCTGGAGCTTGCCACGCACAAGATCACGGTGAACTGCATCTCGCCCGGCTACGTCTGGACGCCGCTCGTCGAGGCGCAGATCCCCGATACGATGAAGGCGCGTGGGCTGACCAAGGAGCAGGTGATCGACCAGGTGCTGCTGAAGGCGCAACCGACGAAGGAGTTCGTCACCGTCGATCAGGTCGCCGCGCTCGCCCTGTTCCTGTGCTCGGATGCGGCGAGCCAGATCACCGGCACTAACATCGCCATGGATGGCGGCTGGACGGCGCAGTAGCCCGCACGCGAAAGCACCCCGCCGGTCAACCGGCGGGGTGCTTCGATGGCGCAGGATTTTGCAACGCGGGCTGCGTTTAGCGGCGCCCGTGCAGCAGCAGGGCGAGGCCGTAACCGACGGCGCCGGCGAGCACCAGCGCGATCAGCGGATTCTCCTCGACCCGCGAGCTGACCGCCTGGCGGCCGTCGCGCAGGTAGTCGCCGCGGCGGTCGTAGGCGTCCGAGGCGTAGTCCGTGACGTTGTCGGCGACGTCGCGCAGCTTGCTGCGTGCCTGCCCGTAGGCGTCCTTGGCCTGCCCGTAGGCCTCTTGGGCGCGGTCGCCGGCCTCGTCGGCGACGTTGCGCACGGTGTCCTTGGCCTGGCCGTAGGCCTCCTGCGTCTTGCCGCCGGCCTCGCGAAGGCGGCCTTCCGCCGAGTCGCGGTTGGACCCGACGAAGTCGCCGGCCGCCCCCTGAATCTTGCCGCCAAGCTCCTTGGCACCGCCGACGATGCGATCCGTATCGACCATGGTCATCTCCTACCCGTCAGTTCTGCGCGTTTGATGGCGGCGTGACCCACGCCGCCCGTCGATCCGTGCCCGCCCGAGCGGGGTGCCGGCTACTTGCCGAGGATCTTGGTCACGAGGCGCCCGATCGGCGAGGCGGAGCTCGCGTTGCGGTCGTCGCGAACGACCTGGCGATCCTCGTTCCCGAGAAGCTTCGTGACGATGCGTCCGATCAGGCTCATGGTTCTCTCCGCGCGATGGGCGCCGCCGGGCGGCGCAGCTTGACCTCTCAACGGCCGATCGCCGCAGCCCGTTCCGTCGCAACGGAGGCGGTCGCGGCGCGGGCCGGCGTCTTGCTGGAGCTACTGGTGGCTCCGCAGGAACTCCGCCGCCGCATCGAGGGAGCGGCGCGCCTCCGGCAACATGCTGTGCGCGAACTGCCAGACATGGGCGACCACCGGGAACACCGTCAGGGACACGGTGACGCCGGCCGCCCGCGCCTTCTCGGCCATCCGCACCGAATCGTCGCGCAGCACCTCCCGCTCGCCGACATGGAGCAGCAGCGGCGGCAGGCCGGCGAGATCCGCGAAGAGCGGCGAGATCCGCGGGTCGGCGGGATCGGCCCCGCCGAGATACATCGGCCCGAGGTTGATCAGCGCCCGCGGGTCGAACATCGCGTCGCGCCGGGCATTGCTGACGCGCGAGCCGTCCTCGGCGAGGAAGTCGGTGACCGGCGAGAATAGGGCGGCGGCCGTCGGAAGAGGCAGCCCGCGGTCGCGGGCCCCCAGCATCGCGACGAGCGCCAGGTTGCCGCCGGCGGAATCGCCGGCGATCGCCGCCGGCCCGAGCGCGGCGAGCGCGTTCCAGGCCGCGCACGCATCCTCGACGCCGGCCGGAAACGGGTGCTCTGGTGCGAGCCGGTAATCGGCGGCGAAGATCGTGAAGCCGCGCTCGGCCAGCGCGCCCGTCACCGGGCGATGCGATTTCGGCGAGCAGGCGACGAAGCCGCCGCCGTGCAGGTAGAGCAGCCGCCGCTCCGGTCCCTCGGGGCGGACCGGCTTGACCCATTCGCCGGGTATCCCGCCGACGGCGCAGGCCTCGTAGGTTGCGCCGGACGGGTCCGGGAACGTCCGGCCGCCGAAGACAGCCCGGATCTTGCCCACGTCGTCCATCGCGCCGAGGCGGTTCCGGACGTTGCGCCTGACCATGGAGGACGCGAGATGCGCACGCAGGCTCGCCATGATGTCGTCTGCTCCGGATCTTCGATTGGGCCACGGGACGGCGCCCGGCACGATATGGTCCGGGCGCCGGCGATGAACAGCCGGGGTCACGTTCCGATCCGGGATCGATCCAGCACCCGCGGGGAAACGACCGCGTGTCGATCGCGCCGGGAAAAGCTTGGCCCGAAGCTTCCATGGCCGTCCCGATCAGCCACTCGAGTTCCGAGATCCGATGTTCGACCGCCTCCTGCATGCCGGCCTCAGCATCCTTCTGCTGCTCGCCGTCGCCGTCCTGCTCTCGACGAACCGGCGGGCGATCCGGCCCCGCGTCGTGCTCGCCGCGCTCGTTCTGCAGGTCGGCCTCGGCGTGCTGATCCTGTTCGTCCCGTCCGGCCAGGCCGGCCTCTCTGCCGCGGCCGGCTTCGTCCAGACCGTGCTCGGTTACGGCGACCGCGGCACCGCATTCCTGTTCGGCGGCCTCGTCGAGCCGCGGATGTTCGAGCTGTTCGGCGGCAGCGGCTTCATCCTGGCGCTTCGGGTGCTGCCGCAGATCCTCTACGTCTCGGCGCTGATCGGCGTGCTGTATCACCTCGGGATCATGCAGGCCGCCGCCCGCATCGTAGGCGCCGGCCTGCGCAGGCTGGTCGGTACCAGCCCGATCGAGTCGTTCTCGGCGGTGATCACCATCGCCATCGGGCAGAGCGAGATCGCGGTGGCGCTGCGCCCGTTCCTCGCGCTGCTGACCGGGGCCGAGTTGTTCGCGGTGATGACGAGCGGCGCCGCCTCCACCGCGGGCTCGATCCTGGCCGGCTACGCGGCGCTCGGCGTGCCGATGACCTACCTGCTCGCCGCCTCGCTGATGGCGATCCCCGGCGGGCTGCTCTTCGCCAAGCTGCTGGTGCCCTCGACCGAGCCGACGCGGATCGCCACCACCCGGGTCGAGTTCGGCGAGACGCGCGCGGCCAACCTGATCGAGGCCGCGGCCGACGGCACGCAGAAGGGGCTCGCCGTCGCCGTCGCGGTCGGCGCGATGCTGATCGCCTTCGTCGGCCTGATCGCGCTCGCCGACGGCATCGTCGGCTACCTGGGCGGCCTCGCCGGATATCCGGCGGCCTCGATCCAGGGCATCCTCGGGTTCGCGCTCGCACCGCTCGCCTGGCTCCTCGGCGTGCCGTGGGAGCACGCGACATTGGTCGGCGGCGCGATCGGGCAGAAGCTCGCCTTCAACGAGTTCTTCGCCTACGCCAACCTCTCGCCGGTGCTGAAGGGCGGCACCCTCGATCCACGCAGCCAGGCGATCGTCTGCTTCGCGCTCTGCGGCTTCGCCAACCTGTCGTCGATCGCGATCCAGCTCGCGAGCTTCTCCAGCCTCGTGCCCGAGCGCCGATCCGAGATCGCCCGCTACGGCCTGCGCGCCATCCTCGCGGGCACCCTATCGAACCTGACGAGCGCGGCCATCGCCGGCCTGTTCATCGCCGCGTGAGGCGGTTTGCCGGCCTCACGCCGGCGGCCGCGAACGTGTAGAACGGCGCCCGAAGACCCGATGTCGGCGACAGATCCCTCGCGCGGGATCGGCCCCGGCGAACGGGTCGCGGACGGTGGACCGGGGCGCGTCGCCATCGGCGGAGGACGGACATGACGACGGTTCTCGACCCTACGGCGGCGCAGGCCTCGGATGGCGCGCGCGCCGCGACGTCGCGGATCGTGCCGCCGTTCCGGGTTCCGCCGGAGCGCGAGCCGCCGATCCTCTCCTATCTCGGCGCGTTGCGCACCAATGCCCTCGTCGGCTGGCCGCGCCGGGCCTACGACGATCTGATCACCCGCCGCAGCCTGCTCGGGCGGTCGAGCTTCACCCTGAGCGATCCGGATGCGATCCGCCGGGTGCTCGTCGACAACCAGGCGAACTATGCGCGCACCGCCGGTTCCGTGCGGATCCTGCGCCCGATCCTCGGCGACGGCGTCCTGATCAGCGAGGGCGCATCCTGGCGCCACCAGCGACGCTCGCTGGCGCCGGCCTTCACCCCGAAGGCGATCGACGGCCTCGTCCCGCTGATCGACCGCGCGATCGGCGACGCGCTCGGCGAGTTCGACGTCGCCGCCGCGCGCGGCCCCGTCGCCCTGTTCGCCGCCCTCCACCGGCTGGCCCTCGAGATCGCCGGGCGCAGCATGTTCTCGGTGGCGATGGATCGGCACGGGGACGCGCTGCGCGGCTTCATCGCCGAGTATTCCGAGCGCCTCGGCCGGCCCCACCTCCTCGACATCCTGATGCCGCCGACCTGGCGGGCGCCCCTCGACTTTCCGCGCGCCCGGTTCCGGAAGCGCTGGACGCCCTTCCTCGGCCAGATCATCGAAGCGCGGGCCGCCGACGGGACCCCGCGCACCCATCGCGACCTGCTCGACCTGCTGATGGCCGCCCGCAATCCCGAGACCGGGGCGGCCTTCAGCTACGCCGAGGTCCGCGACCAGGTCGCGACCATGATCCTGGCCGGGCACGAGACCACCGCGGTGCTGCTGTTCTGGGCCGCCTACATGCTAGCGCTGGCGCCCGAGCTGCAGGAGCAGGTGGCGCGCGAGGTGCAGGGCGCGGACCTCGCCGCCCCGGCCGGCTGCGCCCAGGACGGGCGCCTGCCGCTGACCCGCGCGGTGATCGACGAGACGATGCGGCTCTATCCGCCGGCCTTCGTCATCGTGCGACGCGCGCTCGAAGCCGACCGCGTCACCGGCGTGGAGATCGCGGCCGGCGACATCGTGATGATCTCGCCCTGGGTGCTGCACCGGCACCGCCGCCTCTGGGACGACCCGCACGCCTTCGATCCGGGCCGCTTCCTCCCCGGCGCCCCGGCGATCCCGCGCTACGCCTATCTCCCCTTCGGCGTCGGCCCGCGGGTCTGCATCGGCGCGCATTTCGCCCTCACCGAGGCGGTGCTGGCGCTCGCCCGCATCGTCGGCCGGTTCAGGATCTCGCTCGCCGATACCCGCCCGGTGCTGCCGGCGGCCGTCGTGACGACCCAGCCCGAGCACGCACCGGACTTCCACCTGGTGCCGCGCTGACGGCCCCCCGTGCCGGCCCGCTGCGACATCGCGCCGTCACATTTAAACCACGGCCCGAACCTAGGCGTAGCGTCGCCCGACGACCGGGCATGATGCCGTTCCAGCCTGCCCGGTGCGCGTTCTCGATGCCGGGATCCTATGCGGATGCCCCATGTCGCACGTCACCGCGTTCCCGATCGCGCAGAAGCCCCCCAAAGCGGCGTCGCCGCGCCTTCATGCGGTCGCCGCAGGCGAGGGCGATCCGCGCGCCATCGCGGTGCGCAGCCTCCGCCTCGGCATGTCGGCGCTCGATGAGGTCATCGCGCTTCTGGACGGCGACCTCGGCGTCGCGTTCGAGCGGGCGGTCGAGACCATCCTGTCGGTGAAGGGCCGCGTCATCGTCTGCGGCATCGGCAAGAGCGGCCATGTCGGGCGCAAGCTCGCCGCGACGCTGGCCTCCACCGGCACGCACGCCTTCTTCGTCCACCCCACCGAGGCGAGCCACGGCGACCTCGGCATGATCGCCGCCGACGACGTGATCGTCGCACTGTCGTGGTCGGGCGAGACGGTGGAGCTCGGCGACCTCGTCAGCTTCTCGCGCCGCTTCTCGATCCCCCTGATCGCGATCACCTGCAACGCCGACAGCACGCTCGGCCGCGCGGCGGACGTGCTGCTCGCCCTGCCGAAGGTGCGCGAATCCTGCCCCCACGACCTCGCGCCCACCACCTCGAGCCTGATCCAGCTGGCGCTCGGCGACGCCCTCGCGGTGGCGCTCGTCGAGCAACGCGGCTTCACCTCGGCGCGCTTCAAGACGCTCCATCCCGGCGGCACCCTCGCCGCACGCCTGAAGACCGTGCGCCAGCTCATGCACACCGGCGACGAGGTGCCGCTCGTGCCCGACGCGATGGTGATGTCCGACGTCCTGATCGAGATCACCCGGCGCCGCTACGGTTGCGTCGGCGTCGTCGACGCGGACGGGCACCTGATCGGCATCGTCACCGACGGCGACCTGCGCCGCCACATGGGCCCGGCGATCCTCGACACCACCGTTCAGCAGGTGATGACGGCCGCCCCGGTGGTGGTCGAGGCCGACCTCCTGGCGAGCGCCGCCCTGGAGGTGATGAACCGCAAGCGCATCACGGCGATCTTCGTGGTCGAAGCCGGCCGCCCCGCCGGCATCCTGCACATCCACGACCTGCTCCGCGCCGGCGTGGTGTGACCCCCGCGGCCGCACCCTCGCGGATGCGGCTCGAAGCTTCGTCTGCGAAAGCGCAGTCGGGCTTGAGCAAGGGGCGGGGGAGGTGCCGATCCGATCCTACACAAACGAAAAAGGGGCCGGCGCTTCGCCAACCCCTCGCATCGCCCGTCGAAATTCGATGGTACCACCGCCCCGGCTCGAACGGGGGACCTCTTGATCCACAATCACGAGTAGAACAGTCCCGCTGCATCTCGACGACGATCTTATCGATGACCTCGATGCTATCGGGTGCACATGCCACCTTAGCCGATCGGAGGCCGCTCGGTGGTTGTCGCGATTCGCCAAGGGCGTCACGATTTTCGACGATCCCACCGCTGTCGCGCTAGTTGAACGAATGGCGGATGGACCGACGTGATTTTATCGGTATATTCCTAATTTAAACTGAAGTCAGCGACTTGAATCTTCCGCGAAGCTAAAAAAATACCCTCAAGTATTTTATTATCCAGAATAGGAACATCCAACTGCCAGGCGCACGATTTCGCAATCCCTCTGCGCTTATCGATCTTAGTCTAAGCGTTGCTAACAAACTCGCGCTTTATCACCGCTAAAACATCGCCAAATATCTCACGAATATTGCCTTTGGAAAAGCGTATTTGCTGCAAACCCACAATATTGCTAAATTCGCTAGTATCGTCTTCCAGTATTACAATTGCGCGCTTGAACCCTAACCTACCTTGGAACAATCCGGTTTCGTGGACAACATTTTCGCGTGCATGGGCTAAACCATCGCGATCTATATTTTCCCCAGTATGGACCAGCAATGCTAAAGTAGCGGAAGAAGCCATATCGGCCAGAACTTCTTGTATCGTATATCCCGCTCTCGCGCCCGTCTCGTAAGCAATAACTTCGATGCCGTGATGATCTCTCAGATGATCTTTAAGATCTTTCCATAACCTGCTTCGACCGTGGCCTATATAAACCATGACTGTTTTCAGTAGCTCGCTGGTTGGTAGGCGACTAGCCTCTAAATATCTATCAAGTATTTCGCAAACCTTTTCAGGTCCTGCGACATTTTCCATGTCATCGACAGTCATGAAAAGACTTGCGCTCTTGTACACCAACGCTAGATGGCTACGACCATCTTTTGTATAGGCTTGAAAAGCGAATTTTCGCGCTTTGAAGCCGATCTTTCTATAATATTCGTCAGGATTTCTTATGATACTTTCGGACGAATCATCCCAGTATGATATTGTCGTATTAGAAATTTCCTCTCCTTGTGACTCGACTTCTTATAAAAACGCCGATAGCGCTTGTTCCAACACGTCTGCAGCGAAGCGAACTCCGTCATAGGGTTTGAACCTGCCAAAGCGCATTTGTTTCACCTGTGCGAAAACGGGGCAGCATATGCTGCCCCGCTGTCACGTTTTGCCAGCTTAAGCTACGATTTATGTTGTGAAAAACGTAGTTCATGTCGATGCTGCGAAAGAACGGATGCCAGGAACTCGGCGCCCGAAACTTCATCGATCGCCCAGAATTCCAGACTGTTACAACCGATCCTCTTAGACCCGCTGCAATCGATCGACGCTGAAGTTCGCTTTCGATAGCCGCTTGTTCGTTAGAAGATTTGTAATCGAAAGCCGAATCGAGCGGGACAATGATGATGTCCTGACCCTGCCGGTTTATGTGTGCGATATCATAGCTTGGCATTTTAACCCTCTGTCAGCTTCGAAACGAGGCCGGGCTTGACCAAAGGGCTACGACCGCCAGAATGGCGGGCGCTGTGAAGCAGCCTGTCCCGCGCCCGGCCACCATGGTCGTTGCGGGTTCGGAACTACCGGGCCGTTGGGTGTCAGATACCCAGCGGCCCTTTCGTTTCCGATGGTCGTCGTCCCCAGAATTCACCAGCGCCTTTCGTTGACGGCCGGTTCGCCCTGAGTCGCACGATTCTACGCATGACGATCGAATCGGGTCAACAAGTGGTGTTTGGCCTCACGGTTCCACGCTAGATGTTGTGGTTTTGGCACTAAAATTGTGGATAAGTCGCGTGCGACCGTAAGTGCTGTTTCCACCGCTTGGATTCCGCGCGGGAATTTTTTGCGCCCGCAACGTGAGCCGGACACACCATCCCAATCGGGCGCTAATGCCGCACGTTGAGCATCGAATCCAGTTTGGCCGAACCGGGAATCTCAGTCTGGCTTCGATGGTCGAACCAAAGAGCATTGGCGTCAGCTAAGCCTAGGCTTGAGCCATGGCCGTCACCACCGCCTGAGCCAAGCGCAAAGGACCGTGTGGCTTACTATGCGCTTACTGGACCGGTTTTCCAGTAAGCCAAACGCCAACGAAAAAGGGGCTGGCAATCCGCCAACCCCTTACACCATCACATAAATTCGATGGTACCACCGCCCCGGCTCGAACGGGGGACCTCTTGATCCACAATCAAGCGCTCTAACCAACTGAGCTACGGCGGCACTGCGGCGGGGTGTATCGTGGCGGCGGCGGCATTTCAAGCGGGTTCGACACCACGCCTGCGCCTGTGGACGGAGGCGTGCGCGAACCCGTAAGGATCGGGCGTGTCCTGTCGTCCCATGCCCGCGCCGCGATGAGCCAGACCGCCGAGACCCCGCGCCGCCGTTGGGGCCGCGCGACCCTGGTCCAGGCGCCCGGCCGGCTCCGCGTCCTCGTCCGCCGCAGCGAGGTCGGGCTCGTGGTGCTCTCCGGCCTGACCGGATGCGTCGCCGGCGCGGCGGTGGCGGGGATGAACGTCGCGACGCAGGGCCTTCGCGAGGCGCTGTACCGCCTGCCGCACGGGACCCGCCTCAGCGCGGCCGACGCCGTGACGCCGCTCGCCCTGCTCGTCGGCCCCTGCCTCGGCGGCATCCTGCTCGGCCTCGTGATCCTCGCAGCCAACGCGATCCGCGGGCGGCGGAGGCGGCCGGTGATCGATCCGATCGAGGCCAACGCGCTCCATGGCGGCCGGATGTCGCTGCGCGACAGCGTCTACGTCGCCGTGCAGAACGTCATCTCGAACGGAAGCGGCGCCTCGGTCGGGCTCGAGGCGGGCTATACGCAGATCTGCGGCGGCCTCGCCTCGCGCCTCGGCATCGCCTTCGAGATGCGGCGCAACGACCTCCGCACGCTGGTCGGCTGCGGATCGGCCGCGGCGATCGCCGCCGCCTTCGGGGCGCCGCTGACCGGCGCGTTCTACGCCTTCGAGCTGATCATCGGCACCTACTCGATCGCGACGCTGACGCCGGTGGTGGTGGCTGCCTTGTGCGGCAGCCTGGTCTCGCGGAGCCTGGTCGCGGCCCAGCCTCTGGTCGCCCTCGACAACGTCCAGGCGGTGACGACGGCCGCGGTGACCGGCGCCGACACCCTGCCGAGCCTCGTCCTCGGCCTGTTCTGCGCCGGCCTCGGCATCCTGATCATGCGCGGCGTCACGCTGGTCGAGCAGGGCGTGGCGGCGACGCGGATCCCGCGGGTGGCCGGCCCCGCGCTCGGGGGCCTCTGCGTCGGCGCGCTGGCGCTCGCGATCGGCCCGCAGGTGCTGTCCGGCGGGCACGGCGCTCTCCACGTCCACTTCGCGGACGGGGCCGAGGGCTACGGCACGGCGGCGCTCGTTCTGCTGTTCGTCGGCAAGGCGACGGCCTCGGCGATCTCGATCGGGTCGGGGTTCCGCGGAGGCCTGTTCTTCGCCTCGCTGTTCCTCGGTGCGCTCGCCGGCAAGCTGTTCGCGATGGTCGCGCCGGCGGTGATCCCGGGGCTCGCCGCCTTCGGGCTGACGCCGCTCGCCTATGCGGTGATCGGCATGAGCGCGCTCGCGGTCGCCGTCATCGGCGGCCCGCTCACCATGACGTTCCTGGCGCTGGAGGTGACCGGCAGCCTGCCGCTCACCGGCCTCGTCCTCGTCGCCGTGATCGCCTCGTCGCTCACCGTGCGGAAGACCTTCGGCTATTCCTTCGCCACCTGGCGCTTCCACCTGCGCGGCGAGAGCATCCGCAGCGCCCACGACGTCGGCTGGATCCGCAGCCTGACGGTCGGTCGGCTGATGCGCAAGGACGTGCGCACCATCCCCCTCGACACGCCGATGGCGACCTTCCTGCGGGCGCACCCGCTCGGATCGCCCTCGCGGGTGATCGTGGTGGACGAGGCAGGCCGCTACGCCGGCATCGTCCTGGTGCCCGAGGCCCATGCCGCCGCGCGCGACGCGAGCGAGACGCCGGCGACGCTCGCCGACGTGCTGCGCCACCCCGACGACATCCTGACGCCCGAGCTGAACGCCAAGGAAGCCTCGGCGGCCTTCGACCGCACCGAGAGCGAGGCGCTCGCCGTGGTCGACTCGATCCGCGACCGGCAGGTCATCGGCATGCTCACGGAGAGCCACACCTTGAAGCGCTACAGCGACGAGCTCGACCGCCAGCGCCGGGCGATGCAGGGCGAGGCGGACTGATCGACGGCCGACCCGCGCTCAGCGCGGGCGGCGCCCGACGCTGACGACGTTGCTCGGGCGGGCCTTCCGCTCGGGGAGGATGTCCTCGACCTTCCGGACGATGCTGGCGGCGTCGAGGCCGGCCTCGGCGTACATCTTGTCCGGGCTGTCGTGGTCCTGGTAGCTGTCGGGCAGGGTCATCGTGCGCACCCGCAGCCGCATCGCGTCG
>NZ_JAKSXU010000178.1:0-4672 GCF_022829325.1 Methylobacterium sp. J-092
CAGGTCCTCGCGCTGCAGGAGCAGGAACACCACGACGACCAGCACGATGCCGACCGTGGTCAGCGGCTCGAAGATCGGACCGAGCACCTTCTCGGCGAGTGCGAGGGGGGAGATCTCCGGGTCCTGGACGCGGACCAACTGTGCCTTGGGCGTATCGCCTGCGGCCCCCGTCGCGGCCGTGGTTCCCGACGCATCTGCCTTCTGCGTCGCGTCGTGGACCTCGTGGCTGAACTTCTGGATGACCCTGTTCGCCTCGCCGAGCCAGCCCTGCTGCAGCCCCGCGAACTTCTTCGACACGGTGGCCTGGTACTGCGGCAGGTTGCCGGCGAGCCCCGCCACCTGCGTGCCGATGAGCGCACCGATGCTGCCGATGACGCCGAGCGCCAGCAAGACGGCGACGATCACGGAGGGGACACGCCCGAGCTTGATCCGCCGCAGCAGGTTGACGACGGGTCCGAGGACGAAGCTGAGCAACACCGCCAGGACGAGGGGGATGAACACCTCGCGGCCGAAGTATAGGGCGGCGATCAGCACCACGCCGACGGCGAGGGTCAGCAGGCCGCGCAAGCCAGGGACGAGCGGGGGCGGCACCTGCGCGGGTGGGCGTGGGACGACGGCATCGTCGGTCGGCATACGGCGGGTACTCCTTGATGGGACTTCGATATCATGAGGCCCAAGCCTCGCAACTGCGCGCCGAAGCGCAGCGCGTTCAACGGCCACGGCCAACAGGTCGGCGTCTGCAGCGACTTCGCTCATCTGTCCATAACGTCGTGCCGATGCTTGAACATCCCGGCACGCCACGCCACGGGGTATCTCGGCGACATCCACGTGTCCCAAGGATCCGGCCCCGATGGACTTCCACGCCTGGTTCAAGGCCTACCTCGACGCCCCGGGGAGACCGCGGTGGCAAACGTTCGACGCCCGACATAACCAGCCTCGGATTGGCCGCATCGCGATGGCCTATGGCCGCGACACGACGGATTGCTCGATCACGACCAGCTTCGGGCCCGCCCCGCTCGCGGGCTTCGAGGTGATCACCGACGAGGTCGGCGACGCTGCGTGAGGGCGGGACGACCGCGCTTGAGGAGGTAGAGCATGCGACGGTTCATGGAGGTCCTCTCGGGCCACGGTTTCAGTCCGGCCGTTCGCCATGCGATTCCCGTGGTGGCGGTCGCGGCGGCCACGCTGCTGCGCTTCCTGGCGCCGCTCGATACGGCCCCGTTCCTCTTATACCTGCCCATCGTGTTCCTCGTCGCGCTCGCCCTCGGCCGGGGGCCGGGCGTCCTTGCGGTCGCGGCTTCCCTGCTGGCGGCGGCGTGGTTCTTCCGGCGGTCCGACGATACGGTCGGGCTGAACCCCGGACAGATCGTAGCCCTGGCGCAGTACCTCGTCGTCGGGCTTGGCATGGTCTGGGTATGCGACGCACTGCGCCGTTCGATGGTCGAGCGTGAAGAGGTGCTCGGACGCATCGACGCCGCCAATGCCGGCCTTCGGGCAAGCCAGGCGGCGTTGGAGGACGCGCGCCGCGACGCAGAAGCCGCCCGAGAGGCTGCCGAGGACGCCAACCGGGCCAAGAGCAGCTTTCTCGCCAACATGAGCCATGAGCTACGGACGCCGCTGTCCGCCGTGATCGGCTACTCGGAGATGCTGGAGGAGGAAGCGGAGGAACTCGGCCAGGACGGCCTGCTCAAGGACCTGGGAAAGATCAAGTCGAACGCCAAGCACCTGCTCGGGCTGATCAACGACGTGCTCGACCTGTCGAAGGTCGAAGCGGACAAGATGGAAACCTACGCGGAGGACATCGACGTCGAGGCGTTCGTGCGCGACGCCGCAGGCACCGTCGAGGCCCTGGTGGCCAAGAAGGGAAACCGCCTCGTCCTCAACATGGGCGATGGGCTCGCCGTCGCGCGAACCGACGCGACCAAGTTGCGTCAATGCCTGTTCAATCTCCTATCGAACGCCGCGAAGTTCACCGAGGCCGGGACCATCACTCTGCGCGTCCACCGCGAAGCGGATGCGAACGGTGACCGCCTCGTACTATCGGTGCAGGACACCGGCATCGGGATGAGCCCGGAGCAGGTCGACCGGCTGTTCCAGCGCTTCGTCCAGGCCGATGGCAGCACGACCCGCAAGTACGGCGGGACCGGCCTGGGCCTGGCCTTGACGAAGGCGTTCGCGCAACTGCTCGGCGGCGACGTCACCGTCACGAGCGAAATCGGACATGGCACGCGGTTCACCCTTGTCGTGCCAGCGACCCTGCCCGAGCCCGATGGCCCGAACGTGATCGAGGGGCCAGCGTCGGACGGGGCCGCCGGCCCGGGCGCACGCGGCCTGGTGCTGGTCATCGACGACGAGGCGAGCCAGCGCGACCTCATGGGCCGTTTCCTGACGCGGCAGGGGTTCTCGGTACGCACCGCCGGGGATGGGCGCACCGGCCTGGACTTGGCGCGTAGCCTCTCACCGCGCGTGATCCTGCTCGACGTGATGATGCCGGAGGTGGACGGCTGGACGGTGCTCACCACGCTCAAGGGTGACCCAGCCACCCAGAACATTCCGGTGGTGATGGTGAGCTTCGTCGCGGACGCGGCGCTCAGCGCGTCGCTCGGGGCGGCGGACGCGGTTCCGAAGCCGGTGGACTGGGCGCGGCTGAAGGGGGTCCTCGACCGGCTCGGGGCGGGAGCCGGGGACGTGCTCGTTGTCGACGACGACGCCGAGATGCGCGAGCGGCTCCGCACCGTGCTCGAACGCAACGGCTGGTCGGTGCGCGAGGCCGGAGACGGGGCAGAGGCGTTGGACAAGGTCCGCGAGGCGACGCCGCGCCTCGTGCTGCTCGACCTCACCATGCCGGTGATGGACGGCTTTTCGTTTCTCCATCGCCTCAGGGGCATGCCGGGCTGCGCCGAGATCCCGGTCGTCGTGCTGAGCGCGCGCGAGGTCACCATCGCCGAGCGGCGGCAGCTCGCGGACGCCGACCGTGTCCTACGCAAGGGCGACGCTAGCCTGCAGGACATCGCCACCGAACTGCGCAAGCTCGACGACCGTCAGCGAGAGGGCGTGGACGCGGCGCCATCCACAGAAGCCTGACGACGACCGGACTTACTGCAGACAGCCATGCTGGGGTAAGAATACGCCCGTTCCGGACGTGCCTCGGACCTCCGCGTGACGTATCTAATCGAGACAAGCGGCCCGACCGATATCGGTGGCAGAGACCGGCTTTGGGTCGAGGGAGCTACGCTCGAACACTTGAGGCGACATTGGTGAGAGACGGATCGGCGCTCGGCGTCGAGACCTGCATGGGCAATGGGAGCGGGACGGCCCTCGATTGCCTGGTCTCAGCCGAGCGCATCGTGATCAACGGTCAGGATGCAGTGCTGGCGGTCCTGCAGGACATCACCGAACGCAAGCGTTCCGAGCGCGAACTGTACTCGGCCATCGAGACGGTGATGACCGACGCCTCGTGGTTCAGCCGCGGCCTGGTCGAGAAGCTCTCGGTCCTGCGCAATCCCGGCGAGGCCGGGAAGCCCGCCGTACCGGACCTCACCGGCCGCGAGCGCCAGGTGCTCGACCTGATCTGCTGGGGAGAGAGCGACAAGGCCATCGGCCAGGCGCTGAGCCTGTCCGGAAGCACGGTGCGCAACCACGCCGCCGCACTCTACCGCAAGATCGGTGTCAACCGCCGCACACAGGCCGTCGTCTAGGGTCGGGACCACCGCTTCCCTGCGGCCTGACCGGTACATTAAACGTCCCGACCGGTACGTTTCGACGATTTGTACGAGCTGGGTCGCACGCCATCTCAACCCACGACGCAGCATGGGCGTCGATTGGGAGCCGAATGACGAAGGAACCCAAGCCGACACTCGAACAGGTCAAGGCGTCCATACGAGACGCCCTGAGAAAGCTGACGGGGGATTTCGAGCCGGGACCGCTAGTCGAGCCGGTGACGATCAAGCGGAAGCGTCCGCTGGCTGACAAGCCAAAAGACGCTTCCGACTAAATAGCGCGCAATCCATCTCTGTAGAGAGAATTCGCGGCTAAATAAATCTCACATGGATCATGTTAATAGACGGAACATCATGGTCGCGAAGCGCTTATCGCGTATCGGGACCGTCCGTCTAACGGACCACCACAGGTCGACGCGATGGTGCGAAACCGTCGTGCCGCGACCACGACGACCTACGCCAACCTCCATTTCCTTCCATACTGCTTGGTCCCGGTACCGACCGACCACGTATGCCCGGAGACCGCCCATGTCCCTCCTCGCCTGGATCGTTCTCGGCCTGATCGCCGGCTTCATCGGCAGCAAGATCGCCAACAACACCGGCCAAGGCCTGCTCGTCGACATCCTGCTCGGCGTCGTCGGCGCCGTCGTCGGCGGCTTCCTGTTCAATCAGTTCGGCCAGCCCGGCGTCTCCGGGGTGAACCTCTACAGCCTGGTCGTCGCCGTCGTCGGCGCGGTGGTGGTGCTGTCGATCTACCACGCCCTGATGGGCCGCCGCCGGGTCCTCTGACCCGGCATACCCCGCTTCCGCCGACCCTCGGCCGAAGACCGACCCGACCACTCCCGACGAAAGAGTTTCCACGATGGCGTTGTCCCCCGATACCACCCGTCCGGCCTACGACCGCGACCTACCGACCACCAGCCTCGCCACCCCGGCCGAGGACATGCGCACGA
>NZ_JAKSXU010000188.1:0-18402 GCF_022829325.1 Methylobacterium sp. J-092
GGGCGACCGCTACCTCGCCCTGCGGGTGACGGCTGCCGAGGCGGAACGCTTCAACCCGTTCGCGGCGCTCGTCCGCCTGCCGGGGCGTCGGGACCTGCGGCAGACCAGCCTCGCGGCGGTCGCGACCCCGGCCGGCGATCCGGATCCCGGCTACTACGTGCTGGCCTACCGGGCGCCGCGGGCGAGCGCCGAGGACCTGATGGATCACACGAGATTTTTAGCCATCCTGGCTCAACCAGTGTTTAAAGGCTACGGGGTTTATGCGAGATAAATATCCAGAATTTGATCCGCCGACTGCTGAAGAAATAGAAGATCTTTGGCAATCTGCGTTCATCGTACCAGACTCAAGCGCTCTACTAAGTTTGTTTGAATATGAGGCAACTGCAGCAGCAGAAATTATACTTGCATTTGAAGCGCTTCGTGACAGGTTATTTCTATTACATCAAGTTGGAATCGAGTTCTACCGCAATCACGAAAGAGTTAAGGAGGGAGGTGCCAAGCAATTTGGTACCGTACTATCATACATCAATAAACTTGAGGAAACGCTTTTAGCTCCCTCTAATAGCATCGAAGGAAAGATAAAAAATCCTCTGCTTGATCTAAAGAAATATAAAGACGAGCTGAAAAGAACTATTGCAAGTCTCCGTGATATGCATAAAAATGATTTAGACGAGTATGAAAACAAGGCAAAGCAAGAGCACGTACTTATTTTACGAAAAATCGAAGGCCTATTTGGTCAGCATGTTAAAACACAATTAGATATTGATAAAGTTTCCATAGCTGCAGAAAGGCGTTTTAATCTGCGAATACCGCCGGGATATATGGACAAAGATAAGGGTAAAAATAACTTTGGCGACCTTGTTGTTTGGTTTGAGATGATAGCTCTCTCAGGGCACCTTAGAATGCCCATTATATTTATAACCAATGATGAAAAAGAGGATTGGTGGGCCACCAAGGGCGCAATAGTCGAAATGCCACGGCCTGAACTAATTAAAGAATTTAGATCAAAAACAGGCAAAAATTTTTGGATGTATAAACTACGCGCATTTCTGGAGGTCGCTCATGCAAGAAAACTGATCAATATTAAAGGATCTACACTTACAGAAATAAAAAACAAAGACATCGATAGTAAAAAGCAGCGACTAGAGCGCCTTAAAAATTTTCTTGCTGTGTACGAGGTTAAGTCTGCTGAAGCGAGTGCAAAGTTCTATGCCTCGCTGGGAGACGACTCGAATAATTCAGGGGAACTGCATCATAAGAAGGCCAATCTGGAGTATCTTGTTGATAATGCAAGAACAGATATTCGTTATACTCAAGATTATATAGAGGCCATGATGGCCGATGAAGAGCCTAGCGGTCAAGAGAAGTACTTTAATGGAAGGCGCACCAATCCGATTTCAGACAATATGCTCTTGCACCCCGAATTAGACTGATTTATTCAATTCGCAGTATACAAATATCATTGATCTTTCAAGACCATGCCTATCTTGAAAGATTGGTATATAATAAAATTGCTCTTAAAATCGAGTAGTCCACCAGCGGTTGATCGAATAATTCAGGAAATCTGTTCGCTTGTGAACTTTGTTTACTTAAGGCGCAGTTCAACGTCCGCTTACTACTCCAAAGCAGACCGTGCACGTTCCATGGAATGCGCACTAGCTAAGCTAATATCCCGATCCACCGTTGTCTTTCTGCTCACGACCGACCGCGCATACTCGACAGGGCCGGTCACGCTTCTAGCATGAGGCTGAAGCCGACCACTCTCTTATCGACGAGATGAGAGAACCAGCCGTCTCAGCAGCTCTGAAAATGCGGCTGCGAGCATCCAATATAAGCAGGCTTTGAGACTAGCCTTAGCCAAAATTATATTTTACTGCATTTAAATAGAAATTCTACACATTCGTATCTACGATTATCCGCAACGTAGTCAAGCGGCACGATGGGTGCTAAGCAGTCGCGTTTGTAACATAGGAAGTTGGCGAATGACTGTCATGCATACAACGATCTGGAGCGCATCTTCCAGCTTTGGTCTGGATAATGCTGCTAGTATGGCCTGGAAGCTCTACCGCGAATACCAACGATACCTCAACGCAAATGAAACTGATGATCGGCGGGACGCTGCTATCAACGGCGCCATCACTGCGTGGCACATGTGCGAGTGGGTATGGACGGGAATTACCAGTCACGACCGACATAGCGTAAACATAAAAGCATTCCTTGGTGTCAGAGGTCGTTCGATGGAGTTAGGGGATATTCAAGACTGGGCGGAGAGGGAATGCTCTTCAGTCCAAATCTGTAGATCAATTTGCAACGGGTCTAAGCACGTGATCTCGGACTTGTCTATGCAAGCGGAGATGAGCACGCCAGACCCTGCCGAGCGCGAGCGCGGCAAACAATTGATCGCTCGCGCCATCATCAAACACTCGGACGGATCTGCAACTGATATGAAGCAAGTACTATTGGATGTTGTCGATTTTTGGGGTCGGCAAGTTACAAATCAATCTGCTATGCGGTAGACTCTATGTTATTTGATTATAATAGCGATAGATTGTCTTGCATATAATTACTAGCCGCTTGCTCTCAAGCAGCCCACCACACCATATGGACCCCCTAAAGATTAAATTTCTAGCCTGATCTAGCGAACGGCGACGCAAAAGCACAACCAATATACATCGTTACGCCGGCAAATAGCCGCGTCGTACCCACAAGAGATCGTGCACAATTATGGGATTGTGCATGGAACCCAACCTACTGTGCTCGCGCTTCATTTTTCGTGGGAAATCCCTGTGCACGGATGAGGCATAATTTACGGCTACGCCCGCGTCTCCACGGACGATCGGAGCCTGGCAGCACAGGCCGAGCGCCTGACGGGGGAGGGTGCACAAAGGACGTCGAGAGACCTCCAGCGAGTTGCGTGCGGACCGCGCCGCGCTCAAGCGAGCAATTGACCACCTTGTCGAGGGCGACGTGCCGATCGTCACCCGCCTCGATCGCCTTGCCCGGTTGATACGCGACCTCCTCAACGTCTTGGAGGAGATCACAGGGCGCGGCCCAGGCTTCCGCTCCCTAGCGGATGCCTGGGCCGACACGACCACGGCGCACGGCCGGCTCATGTTGATTATCCTCGGGGTGGCTGGTCGAGTTCGAGTATGAGTTGATCCGGGCCCGGACAGGGGAGAGGCTCAAGCGGGCACCGGAACCGAGCATCCGATCCGGCCCGAAGCACAAGCTCATGCTTCATCAGCGCAGGGAGGCCGTGGCACGGCGCGATGCCGGTCAGAGCCGCGCCGATGTTAGCCGGAGCTTTAACGTCAGCCTTAGCACGATCTCTCGGCTCAAAGCCGAAGCATGAGGCGCCGCTCAGGTGCGCGACCGCAAGCCTGTGCGCCCGTCGCTACCCTCGACGCCGATCGCAGCGCGACACGTCCGGCCATACTGGTTCGGCTGCCGGGTGCCTGCCGCCTGCTGATGACCGCACGTCTGGGTCAGGCGGAGATACACGTCGTAGAGGTCGGCGTGCTCGCCGAACCGCTGCCGGAGGCGAGCCAGGTCGTAGGTGCCGCGCCGCTTGCACGGCGGGCACTCGACGACGAGTCGGCGCCCGCGTAAGTCACACAGGCGCTCCATCAGCCGGCCACCGCGATCGGCCGCTCGCCGACCTGCGTCGTGTAGCGCGGCGTGCGCATCTCGAACTTCGTGCTCCAGGACCGCCTCTCCACGAGGCCTGCGCGGGCGGGGACGACGCTGCCGCGGCCGAAGCGGGCGTTGCAGGCGTCGATCGCCGCCATCAGCGGCCCGGAGCGCGCGCGGTCGAGCTGCCCGATCAGGGCGCGCGGGCTGGCGTCGAGCCGCATCAGATCCGTGGTGACGATCCCGGCCTTGCTGAACCGCCAGGGCCGGACGCCGGGCTCGCGCCAGATCTTCGCGACGCCGAGCCGGGCCGCCCTGATCAGGGCCAGCGTGTCGTTCGTCGCCTCCGACAACGCCACCGTGGTCGATACCGAGCGCATCGGCGCGCCGCGGTCGTGCTCGCTGGTATGCCCGACCGGGCTGGGTCGGCGGGGGGGCGATGGGAAAGAAGACGACGTTCGTGGTCAGACCTTCGTGGTGAAGCGCAAGCGCTTGGTGCCCTGCGACCGCGAGGTGGTGCGGACCGAGAGCGGGGCGCTGAAGAAGGCGCAGGCCATGGCTGGCCGGATGCCCAGCACTGCGGCGCCGAAGGTGGTAGCTTGCGACTGTCACGATGGTGTGCCGGGCGGCGCTGCGCGATCCCGTTCTGCTGTCGGCGCACTACCGCTCGCGGAAGCCGGGCTGGCCGCGCCGGATCAACGAGCCGAGCGCGGCGTGAGGCGGCGCTCCTGATCGCTGAGGAGACGGTCATGACGAAGCCCCTGCTCTTCTTCGAGACCGTTGTCATCCCGAACATCCATGCTGTGGAGGCCGCGCCAGACGACATGCGCTTGGTCGTCAACGCGATCCTCACTCTCGACGCTCTTGTGGGCATCCTGCTCGAGCATCTACGCGCCGCAGGGCACCCCGAGGTTGCCGATCTGAAGGGCGACGAAGGGTTCCGGGACCGTCTTGCTGGACGCTGTCCCGGCTACGCTGCTATCCGCGACGCCTCCGCCGCGCTGAAGCACGGAGCGCTGACCTACGGGAAGAAGGCTCGGGTCATCCGCATGCCCGATCAGATCCAGTCGACAGAAAACGTCCTCGGCCTGTTCGCCATCGACGATGAAATCGGGGGGCACATCGCCGTCTTATGCCTGGAGGGCGGCGTTGATGCCGTGCGCGTCGACGACGCGATGGCAGCAACGTGCCGAGAGGTCCTGCCGCTTTTGCGTTGGGCGCCGGCATCATGAGCTTTCCTACCGGGCAGCACTTCATCCCGAAAATGCTGCAGAAGCGGTTCGCCGATGCTGCCGGCATGTTGTGGGTGTACGACCGGCGCTGGCCGGAACGCGGCTACTTTCGCAGCGCACCGGCCGGCATCTTCAAGGAGCGCCACCTCTACACGGTGACAGGTCCCGATGGAGCGCCGAGCGATCTCGTCGAGCGCACGCTCGGAGCGGTCGAGAATGCGGCAGACCCTGTCATCGATCGCATCGTGAAGCACGTCCATGCGGGCGGTGGCTGGGATCTCACCGAAGACGAGCGGGCGATCCTCCTCCTATTCCTCCACGTTCAACTCAAGCGATGCCCAGAGTTCTTCCGGGGCCTGTCGTTCGATGCCCCCATGCGCGACCTCGCCGAGCAGTCGATCGCCACATGGGAGGGTATCCACGGCGCCATACAGCCAGAAGAACGCGAGCGGCACCTGTCGCCGAGCAGCTTGGCAGATTTCGAACGCTCCGCTCGGATGGGAGCGCTGATGTCACTTTCCCCGACCATCGTGGAAGCACTGGACGCACGGGGTCTATCGATTGCTCGCATCACCCGGCCTGACCGACGCTTCATCCTGGCCAGCTACCCAGTGGTTCGCCTCATGTCCCGGAGCGGGCGGCGGGATCTCGGCGACCCCGATGTAGAGCTTTGGCTACCAATTGCACCGGATGTGGCGATCGGGTCCTATGGCGTCCGACACCTTAATCAGGTCATCGGGATTGCGCACGATGCGTCCATCCGGAAGGTGAACGGTGAACTCGCACACCTGAGCAACACGATCGCCTCCTCGTCTCGGGATCTGCTGCGATCGCTGGTCCGGCGCCTACCACCGCGATCCTGACCCGCACGGCGGCGGAGGCCTCCGACGGTTCGGCCCCGCCCCGATCTGCTCATGGGACGGGGGAACCCCGGATCTCACCAGCGTGGGCCGATACGCGACGCGGCCCTGATGCAGGATGCCGCGCCGCGGTTAAGCCGGCACCTGCGCAGGACGATCGCCCCTGTGCCAGGACGGGGCGCCGAGCGGCGTCAGGCCGGCTTGGCGGTCCGATCTCCGCCCCACCACCCTGCCCGCCGATCCACGTCACTTCGCCGGCTGCGTTCGCACGGTCAGCTTGTTCCCATCAGGATCGCGCAGGTAGGCCACGAACGACCCGTTGGGGCGCTCGGCTGGCGGGCTCTCGATCGCGGTGCCGCCATGCGCGTTGCCGGCCTCGTGCCAGGCAAGGACGTGATCGCGGCTCGCGGCGGCGATGCCTATGGTCCCGCCGTTGGCCGCGGTCGCCGGCTTGCCGTCGATCGGCGTCGTGACCATCAGCCGGCCGCCATCATAGACGTAGATCAGCCGACCCCTGGCATCCATCTCACCGGGCTTGCCGCCCAACGCGGCGAACGTGGCGTCGTAGAAGGCCTGGGCCCGCGCCAGGTCGTTGCTGCCGATCATGACGTGAGTGAACATGCTTCGTCTCCACAAGGCGGCCGGCAGAGATAGCTTCTGCCGAGCGCGGAGACGAGCGGCTGAACGGCATGACGGCCGCCCGGAAGCCCCGGACCGCAGGGTCGGCCGGGGCATCGACTGTCATTCTTCTGGGCGAGGCATAAAGACCTGCTTGCCGTTCCAGCCGCAACCGACCGTGCTAAGGACCAAGGCGGCTCTGCGCTGAGCTTCTGAGCCCGCCTGGCGCTGAGCTTCGGGATCGTTCAGTGCTCCATGAGCCTCGATAGCCCGGTCGTGGAAGTTGGCGCCGTCGTTGCCCTCGACGTTGGCGAGCGGGATCGCGTTGCGGGGAAGGTCGGCATCGGCCGCCTTCACAGCCAGCTCGGCCTCGGCTGCAACACGGAGAAGCGAGACCAGATCTCCGGCGAGCTGGGGGTACATCTCCGCGAGTGCCCGGCGAGCATCGTCGGCCTGGGCGCGAGCGGCCTCGTAGCGCTCGACACGGGCGAACTCGGCATCGCGAGCCCGGGCCTCGACCTCCTTCTCGCTGAAGGCCTTACAGAGCGCCTGCGCCTGGTCGAGCCGTACCGCGGCCACACGGCGAGCGGCATCGAGGGCAACGGCATCGGCCGTGAAGTCGAGCAAGCCGCGGCTGTATTCGTCCTCTGCGGCCCGGACATCCGGCGCTGGCTTGGCCATGCTTCCCGGTCCCGGCTGACCGCGTGCCGGTGGCGCGATTGACCGAGGTGTTCCGGCAGGCAGCCGAGAGCCGGATCATCGTCAACGCCCACCGCATCAATCAGGGCCAGATGCCGGAGCGGCCACAGCCGGGCGAGAAGGTCGACTTCTACCTGATCGAGATCGACGATCCTGACGTCGGTGTCGCTAAGCTGATCGAGGTCGTGACCAAGCGCATCCCGCGCTCGTTCGGTCTTGATCCGATCCGCGACGTACAGGTCCTGACGCCGATGCTGCGTGGCTCGCTTGGATCGCGCAACCTCAACCACGAGCTCCAGCGCGTGCTCAATCCGAACCCGGCTCAGCAGATCGAGCGCTTTGGCTGGCGCTTCGCCCCCGGCGACCGGGTCATGGAGACCCAGAACAACTACGACCGCGACGTCTTCAACGGCGATCTGGGCATGGTGGCGCGCATCGACGAGGAGGACGGCGCGGTCGTGGTCACCTTCGACGGGCGGGAAGTCGTCTACCCCTACGGCGAGCTCGACACGCTGGTACCGGCCTTCGCCACCACGATCCACAAGAGCCAGAGCTCGGAGTATCCCGCAGTGGTGATCCCGATCGTGACACAGCACTTCAACATGCTGGCTAGGAACCTCCTCTACACCGGCGTCACCCGCGGCAAGCAGCTCGTCGTGCTGATCGGTCAGCGCAAGGCGATCGGCATGGCAGTTCGAGGTGGCAGTGTGAAGCGACGCTGGACGAAGCTACGGGAATGGCTGGCTGGGCCAAATCAGGTGCCATCGCTACGCGATCCACGAGCAACCTCCATTATACCGGCGTCTGGCAGCGGCCGCTGAAGCTGCAATGCCCCCTCCGCCGGCGCCTTCAAGCCACGTGCGCCACTCCTCCGGCGTGGTCAGCAGAAGCCCTACGACGCACAGCAGCAAGCGCGGTTCGAACAGGTCAGGCGGCCGCGCTTCTGTCGACGACCGCCTTACCGGCAGCACTCAAACAAGCATCCACGCCGTCGCGTAGCGAAGAAACATAGGCATCCGCCCCAACCTGCCGGCCGAGCGCAGCATTGGTGAGAACCTCTTCTCCGACGGGCCACAGGCCGACTAGCACGGGTACGCCGGGCGCCCGTCGTTTCAGCCGCTCCAGCAGGTAGCGCAGGTGCGATGGGTTCCCGGTGATGTCGAGGTAGGAGATGCAGATCATCGCTACGCCGGAGAGTTCGAGCTCGCGGATGCCCTCGCGCGAGGCGGATTGATAGGGCGTCACGCGCGCGCCGAGCCCGTGCTTGCGCAGTAGCTGCGCCAACATCGCCGAGGAGGCCTCATCGAGCGGGCCGCGTCCGGCAAGGCACAACACCGGCGCCTCGCCGCGCCACGCCTCTGGGAGTGCATCCCGCGGCGGGGCCTGGGCCGGCACCGCCTCGGTCTTCGTGTGCGTCCTCTCGGCCAGCGTCGGGGTGTCGGACGGATTGACCGCCTTGGCATCGACGGCCGGCTCAACGTCGTCGTGGCCTTCGAAATCCTCGACTAGCGAACGGGCGGAAGCGCGGATGTTTTCCAGTTGGGCGGGGGTAACGACCCCGCGCGCGAAGTCGTTGGCGGCGAGCTACAGGCCCTTCAGCGCCACCTCATCATAGTACGAGGACAGCGAGCGATCCTTCAGCATGCCTTCGGCCACCTCCCGTACCTCGTCCGGGTCACCGGCGAGCATGCGTTGGTAGAAGTTCTCCACCGGGGTGAGTGGCGGGCGGTCACCGAGCAAAACGTCGAAGAACTCCAAGCTGTCGACGTGACGGCCGAGCACAACGAGGCAAACGGTGAACGGGGTGGCCAGGATCAAGCCGATGGGACCCCAGAGGAAGCCCCAGAACAAGGTCGAGACGATCACCGCGAAGGGCGAGAGCCCGGTCGAGTGACCGTACAGCAGCGGCTCGATCACCTGCCCGAAGATCGGCTCGGCGATCAGGAAGAGCGCCGCAGTCGCGATGACCATCGACCAGCCCGGGTCCACCGCGGCTGCCAGGGCGACCGGGAAAACTCCTGAGATGAAAGCGCCGATGTAAGGCACGAAGCGCATCAGCGCCGAGAACACGCCCCACAGGAGGGGGTTGGGCACGCCGATGATCCAAAGGCCGACGCCGACGATGACGCCGAAAGCGGCGTTCATGCCGAGCTGGGCGAGGAAATAGGTGCCGAGCCGGCCCGCGGCATCGTCCATCGCCACCGTCGTGCGGTGCAGGTCGCTCGACCCGAACAGGCGGATCATCCGGTTGCGCAAGTCCTCGCGCTGGAGCAGCAGGAACACCACCACGACGAGCACGATGCCGACCGTGGTCAGGGGCTCGAAGATTGGGCCAAGCACCTTCTCAGCCAGCGCCAACGGGGAGATCTCAGGTTCCTGGACGCGGACCAACTGAGCCTTCGGCGTGTCGCCCGCGGGGCCTGTCGCGGCCGTGGTCCCTGCGGCATCCGCCTTTTGAGTGGCGTCGTGAACCTCTTGGCTGAACTTCGCGATGACCTTGTTGGCCTCGCCGAGCCAACCCTGCTGAAGCCCAGCGAACTTCTTTTGCACGGTGGCCTGGTATTGCGGCAGGTTGCCGGCAAGCCCCGCGACCTGGGTTCCGATGACCGCGCCGATGCCACCGATGACGCCGAGTGCCAGCAGCACCGCGACGATAACGGAAGGCACGCGTCCAAGCTTGATCCGACGAAGGAGGTTGACTACCGGGGCCAGGACGAAGCTGAGAAGCACCGCCAGCACCAGGGGGATGAACACCTCGCGACCGAAGTACAGGGCGGCCACCAGCACCACGCCGACCGCAAGGGTCAGGAGCCCGCGCAAACCCGGGACAAGGGGCGGCGGTACCTGGGCAGGCGGCTTCGGAGCTTCGGTCGCGCTGGTCGGCATACGGCGGTTTCCTGGAAGCCCGACGCGATCGCAGGGCGCACCGCCGTCAACGCCAGTGACGAGATTTCGTCCCGTATCCTTTATACCCCAGGCCTTGAGGCCCGGTGGCCCACGCGATGATGGCGTTGGTTGATCGGGCTTAGTCCTCCACCGCGACCGGTAGCTCGCTGACCTGCGTCGTGTAGCGCGGCGTGCGCATCTCGAACTTCGTGCTCCACGTCCGCTTCTCGACGAGCCCAGCGCGGGCCGGAACGACGCTGCCGCGGCCGAAGCGGGCGTTGCAGGCGTCGATCGCCGGCATCAGCGGACCGGAGAGCGCGCGGTCGAGCTGCCCGATCAGGGCGCGTGGGCTGGCGTCGAGCAGCATCAGGTCCGTAGTGACGATCCCGGCCTTGCTGAACCGCCACGGCCGGGCGCCAGGCTCGCGCCAGGTCTTCGCGACGCCAAGCCGCGCTGCCTTGATCAGAGCGAGCGTGTCGTTCGTCGCCTCCGGCAGCGTCACGGTGGTCGAGACCGAGCGCATCGGCGCGCCGAGATCGCCTGCTCTGCCATGGCCCGCCCCAAGGAAACGGCACGCGACAGCGAGTGCTCACGTTGGGTTTCACTTTCGCGCGCAGAGGCTCGAAACACGACCTGCGGCATGATGCACACGGTCGGCATCAGACACCTTTTTCGGCGCCCATTACCAGAACACTTAACCTCTCACGCCTCAGCTGAAGTGGCGAGGTGACGATGAATGCAATTTTTAGCTGTGTTGCAGCCTTCCACAACGAGAAACTTCTGTTGCTCGCCGGAGCGGTATGCATCGTAGGTATTTATGCTTCGTCCGCCATTGCGGCTCATGCCGCACGCTCCGAGGGGGTGCTGCGGCGCAAGTGGGGCATCGTCAGTATCGTCGCCGCCGGTTGTACGGCTTGGGCGACGCACATGATCGCCCTACTCGCCTATCAGCCTGGCATGCTGGCTGGCTTCGAGCCCGTCCTCACGGCGATCTCGCTCTTCCTCGTGATCGGCGGGATCGGCGTTGGGGTCGGTCTATCCATCGGCCAGCGTGCCCGATCACGTCGCTTCGTGGCCGGTGTGATCCTGGGCTCGGGGGTCACGGCCCTGCATTACGTCGGACAATCTGCATATCGGGTGACCGGGCACGTCGGATGGGATTGGTATTTCATCGTCCCGTCCGTCGCTATCAGCCTTGGCCTGTTCGGCGTCGCGATGGTTGCGGCCGGCGAACGCAATCGCGCCCTACGTCGTTTCGCTGGCCCATTGCTCTTCGGTTCGATTGTCGTCCTTCACCTTGCTGGGATGACCGCGATCGCCATCGTCTACGATCCGACGGTGGCGCTTCCTGCCACCGCGATCGCCCCCGAGACGATCGCGCCGATCATCGCCCTCGTCTCGTTCGGTCTGCTCAGCCTTGCTTTCTTTGGCCTGCGTTCGGCACTGAACGCGCGAGCGCAGATGCGCCGGGACAGCGCGCGCCTACGGGAGCTGGCGAGCCTCGCCCTCGAAGGCCTGGCTGTCTGCGACGGCGAGACGATCACCACGGCAAACCGCAGCCTCGAACAGATGGCTGGTCTGAGCCAGGCACAGTTGGTCGGGCGCAACCTGAAGCGACTGCTGCCTGGTCTCGTCTTGGCCGAGTTGCCGGAGCACGAGGAACGCGAGGTCGAGCTCGTCGATGCCGAGGGCGGGTATGTTCCCGTCCGCGTCGTGCGGAAGGACATCTCGCTGGGGCACCAGCGCCAGACCGTGATCGCTTTCCGCGACCAGCGCGAACGCCTGCGCTCGGAGGCACGGCTGCGCACACTCGCTTTCACCGACACCATCACCGGATTGCCCAATCGGGCACGGTTCAGCGATCTGCTGGATCACCATGCCGCCGCCGTGCGCAACGGTGGAGACGGCTTCGCGGTGCTGATGCTCGACCTCGATCGCTTCAAGTTCGTGAACGATACCCTCGGCCACGGCATGGGCGACGAGCTCCTACGCAAGGTCGCTGCGCGTCTGCGCTCGATGGTCGCCGAAACGAACGTGGTCGCGCGTCTTGGCGGCGACGAGTTCGCTATCCTGCTCTTGGATCTTCCCGACGTCGATCACGTGCGGGCCGTCGCCGCAGCTCTCGTCAACGCCATCGACCGTGCCTTCTTGCTCGACGGGCAGCTCGTCCATATCGGCGTAAGCATCGGTGTCGCGATCGCCCCCCTGGACGGCACCCAGCCCGAAGAGCTTCTGCGAAACGCCGACTTCGCCCTGTACAAGGCCAAGGGCGAAGGCAAAGGAACCTTCAGCCTCTTCGAGCTGGAGCTTGCTGAACGGATGCTGGCGCGCACGCGCATGGCGGCCGACATGCGCCGCGCCTTGGACACCGGCGAGTTCGAAGTTCATTACCAGCCCCTTGTCGATGCTGGGACGGGCACGGTCACTGCAGCCGAAGCCCTGGTTCGTTGGCGTCATCCCGAACGCGGCCTGATTCCACCCGTCGAGTTCATCCCCCTGGCCGAAGAGACCGGTCTGATCCTCCCGTTGGGCGCCTGGGTGCTGCGCACGGCCTGCACGCAGGCGATGACTTGGGCGAACACGATTAAGGTTGCCGTCAACCTCTCGCCCGTTCAGTTTCGCGACGACCGCCTCGCGGAGACGGTCGCCTCCGTCCTCGATCAGACCGGCCTTTCGGCGGAACGGCTGGAGCTTGAGATCACGGAAGGCGTCATGCTCGACGACGAGGATCGCACGCTCTCAATGCTGAAACGACTTAAGACGCTCGGCGTCAGCCTCGCTATGGACGATTTCGGCACAGGGTACTCCTCACTGAGCTACCTGCGTCGCTTTCCCTTCTCCAAGATCAAGATCGACCGCTCGTTCGTTCGCTTGCTACCGGAGGATCCAGAGAGCGCGGCGATCGTGCGGGCCATCATCACCATGGGGACGTGCCTCGGAATGACGACCACCGTGGAAGGCGTGGAGACCGCGGAACAGTACGCGTTCGTCGCTGCGGCCGACTGCACGCAGGTCCAGGGCTATCACGTCAGCCGCCCCCTCCCGTACGTGGACTTCCTTAGCTTCCTCGACGGCATGAAGGCCGCCGCTTAGGTATCAGCAGCCCCGAAGCGGGCTCCTTCGCAGAAGGGCGCTGCGATGATTAACGCGTTGATCCCGGCCGCGATCCGCGCGACCGCCTCGTCCCGCAGACGTTGGAGCACAGCGGTCGAGCCGGAGGTTCCGAGCACCGGCAGGTCGCCTCCTGGATGCTCGGCGGCTCGGCACCACATCGCACCCAGCCCTAGGCAGATGTCGCGCTTGGTCGGCCAGTCCGGATCGACCGTCGAGAGGGTACCGTTCGCTCGGGCAATCGGCCGGTCTCAGCCGCTTTAAGGGGGCACGGCTCGTTGGAGAAAGACCGCTCCGTTCAGAGCAGCCTGTCGCCGCCCGTCCAGCTCCGGAGGATCTGGCCGAGAGCCTATAGGGTGGATGACGCAGCAGACTGCTTGATCCCCGCCGCCCGGACCGATCACAGGTCGGCGGGGGAAAGTGTCGAAGCCTTATGAAGACTTTTGGGCGAGGTAGGCTTGTGTGATGTTCGGCAAGTTGCTGCCGAGCCAGTCGCCCATCTCCTGCTCTTCCTTCATCGATTGCTCTAGAACCGACTTGTCGTCGCTCGCTCCTGCTGCATCAGCCAGTACGAGCAACACCTTATAGGAGCTGATCTCGTAGGCCTTGAAGCCGATCGCCGCGAGGACGTTCTTCAGAACCTCGTCGTCGGAGCCGGCGTGGATGAACCCAGCAACGGTCGCGACGGCACCCGTCACGGCCTGCTTAATGACCGACTTGCTCGATCCATGCTTGGCGAGAAGATCATCAAGGCGAGCGGCCTGCGTGACCGATCGCTCATGATCCGCTTTCATCTTCGCATACAGATCCGGGTAGGGCTCCATCCGAGGCATCTCGTTCTGAAGCGTTCCAACGGCCTGCATCTCAACCGCGTGCTGATTGCGGAGGCCATTGAGGTAGACATCCATCGCAGCTTTGACGTTGCTCATGTGCTGATCCCTGACTAGCGGCGCGTTTGGTACGCCCGACAATTTCATGGACAGCACATCTCGCCGTGGCAGATGCATTCAACCGGATGGAGTGACGCAGGACAGTGACAGCGACGACGGTTCGGCCCCGTCCCGATCCGCTCACGGGGCGGGGGAACCCCGGATCTCACCAGCGAGGCCGATACGCGTTACATGGCCCAGTTGTAGGATGGCGGCGCTTGGTTAGGATCTCATCACCGTGACGGGCACCGTGATGTGCCGGAACGGGGCTCTGAGCGGCGTTAGGCCGTCTCAGCGACCTTCTTACGCCCGCGTACTTTCGGAGCCGCCTCGGACGCTCCTCCGGTCTTGGGCTTCCGACCACGGGTCTTGGGCGCCTTAGCGACCGTCTCATCGGCAATGGCAGCCACGGGGGCCGCTTTACGCCGTTGCTGGCCGAGGCCGAGAGCGCGGGCCAGCTCGGAGCGCCTGGCGGAGTAGTTGGCAGAGGTCGATGGGTAGTCGGCCGGCAGGCCGTAGCGCGCCCGGTATTCTTCGAACGTCAGGCCGTTGCCCGTCAGGTGGCGCTTCAAGGTCTGATAGGTCTTGCCGTCGATGAAGCTGACCAAACCCTCAGGGCGGATCGACTTCTTGACCTGGGCCGGTGTCGGCTTCTCAGGCCCGGCAGGCTCGGCAACCGCCCCATTGCTGAGACCGGACAAGGAGGCATGCACGCTGGCAATGATCTTTGGAAGCTCCGACGCCGGCACGCTGTTGTTCGACACGTAGGCAGCGACAAGGTTGGCAGCGAGTTCCATGAAGTTGTTCGATTGAGCTTCGAATTGTTCGTCCACGACGATCCCTTCCATAAAGTGGATCTATTGCTCTATCCCCACCAAAGCTCCGTCAAGACACATGCGGTGGAAACGCACTGCCAAATGCTGATACAAATCTGACACACGAGCGATTTTGAATTCGTTGCCGATTTATGGAGCAACCTGTTGCAGATGGTTGCGGCGATACGGCTTCACGCCTTGAGGATCACCCTGAACCTGATGCTGCATAAGAAGTGGCTCGACTGGTCGGCTTGGACGGTCGAGATCTGCGATCCGTCCGGACGGCATGTGGTGTCGAGACCGTTCGCCGATGCCCTGACCATCCAGCAGCCGCGGCAGGTCTGAGGGAGCTACCGAGAAGGTACGTGGCAGGTAGCGCCTGACGCCACCCATTTCTCTGCTACCGTCCGATTACCAAACAGTGCGGGTGCACCAGCGGTCGTCGCGGGCGGCACGCTTTCCACCAACACCCTCACCATGTCGGCGCGTCTGCTCAGCATGACGGCCGGGGGCTCGCCGACGAGAGCCTTCCATCGCTTCACGAACTCCCCCTCCGATATACCGTCGAGGGTGTCCGGCTTAGCGGACGCGAGGTCGATTCGAGCACGATCGGACTGCGTCATGCTTCACCTACTCGGCGACCCTACGACAGGTTTCGCGGTAGGGGGGCGCTGGGAGGAGGGATCCGGTGGTTTGGTTATCCCGCATCCACCGAGTGAGTGCCGACGAGTCCCTGAATGGGTCGTAGACGAAGAGCAGCTCACGCGTTGAACCGCCTCGCACGTGCACCCATCGCCGCCGGCCCACATCCGGCGAGCCTCACAGCATCACATTGATGTGAATCACTTCGTCGCTTGAGTGGTCTACGCATTGTGGAAACGCAGCGTTGCTGTGAACTGATGCGGCGAGCTTAACCACTCGGATCTTAGCTGTCGAAGGACCGCAATTGGAAGTTGAACGCTTCGATGCATACCATCGCCTCTACGGCGGGGTCGCCGATCTGTCCCGGATCGGCGAAAGCTTCAAAGCCAAAGTTAACGTCATCCAGCTTCCGCGCATGATCCTGCACGAGAGGCGCGTAAGGGGCGTCGTGCAAAACCGGACCTGGGCGTGCGTTGGTCGTCATGGGTTTGACCACATCACGCTCCACCTCCTCCGAGCCGGCGATTTCGTATCCGGTCCACCGGGTGCCGAACATCGGCTACAGCCCGGCGAAATAGCCGTGCTGGATACGAGCCTCCCGCACGTATCGCAATTTAGAACCCATGCAGACATTGTGACGGTGCAGCTTGCGCGCGTCGATGTTGAGGAGGTGCTGCCCGATCTGACTGGAATCCACGGCGCCGTTCTATCGGCGGATGCCTGTCGACTGGTTGCCGGATTGCTGAGCTCGTTGACCCAGCCTTCTACGCCCTTGCCCGCCGATCCGACAGGGCACATCGCCTCTGCCACTATCAACCTACTCGGGCTGGCTCCTAAAGGCGTACCAGCATCAAACCGAACTCTCTCGACAGAAGCTGCGGATACTATACGACGTAGACGAGCTCAGGCATTCATCGCGGCGCAGCTATCAAACCCGAAACTCGATGCGGAGACGATAGCCGCCGGAATCGGCTCCTCGCGTTCAGTCCTCTACCGCTTGTTCAGCGTAGAGGGTGGAGTCAGACGCTTCATTCAACAGCAGCGGCTGAATGACCTACGTCGTGCTTTATCGAATTCGAATGAAGGGCGTGGTATCGGCAAATTAGTCTATGACTACGGCTTTAATAGCGACAGTCATTGTAACCGTGCTTTTGCCGCAACATTTGGCCTCCCGCCCGGACAGTATAGGATTGAGCTTAGGCGGGCTCGCACCAACGACAATATGCAGGCCGGCGTGGAGGATATCCTTCTTCGGTCGACAAGGACGCTTTACTAATACGCCTCCGACAATACCGCCCACTGCATCGTGAATGTCGTAGCACGCTGTCGATGAACGCGCGTCGCTTCGAGGCGATCGGCGACACCTGGATCCGGTACGGGAACCAGACCTACCGGCGGGATCGTCCAGGGTTGCCTGTTGGCGTGCCGGTGTGGCAGGCTGGGCGGTAGGGGGGCGGGCACGAAAAAGCCCGCCGCGGCTGATGCCGGGCGGGCTGAGGTAGGGAGGAACGAGGCTGAGGGGCCTCACCCTTCGGGCGGCGGATCTCGGGACGCGGCCAGGTCGCGCAAGACCCCGACCACCACCACGGCGAGGATGAAGCCGCACAGGGCCGCCATCCAGAGGTGGCCGGACGTGAAGGCGCCTTCGGGGCAGGATTCATGATCTCGGCGTCCCGCAGCGACCGCTGAAGCTGCAATGCCCCCTCCGCCGGCGCCTTCAGCCAAGTGCGCGATTCCTCGGGCGTGGTCAAAAGCACCGGCATCGCCTTTGAATGCACCGGCCCGACGACGCCGTTCGCCTCCGTCTTGAGGAAGGCGTAGAGCCGGTGTTCCTCCTCGACCGGCTCGTCGGGCTTCAGGTCGCGCACGCCCGTCATGAATCAGTCCGGTCACCGAGAGCCGTGCACGGTCGTCGGCTACATCCGGCGGCCGAACGCGTTCCGGGGCACTCCGGGAGCGGGTTTCTGCAACTCAAAGCCTACGCCGGTTCCTTGGCCAGCGCATCGAGGGCCTGACTAAGCCCGCGGAAGGAGAGCGGGATGGCGACGTCCTGACCGGCAGCGTTCTTGAAGGTGATGCGTCCGGGCTCAGCCGAGCCGCGCCAGCGGCGCAGCGCATCCTCGCGCACGCTCGCCTCCGCCACGCAGCCGCCGGGCAGGCAGCGGCGCCAGGCCAGCTCGAAGCCGGTCGTGTCCTTCTCGTCGGTCAGCACCCGCACGCTGCTCGGCAGGGCGACGTTGGGCGGCAGGATCGCGGTCACTTGTAGCGGCTCGCCCGCCGACACCCGGCCGATGGCGATCTGGGCGATTGGCTGAGCCTGACCTTGGACCTGCATGGTCTGGGCGGCCTCGCAGATCCGCACCGGCCGATCGCCGCCGCGCTGGCAGCGCAGCACCCAATCGCCGAAGCTCGCCGTGGTGCTGCCAGGCTCCGTCGGCACCGGGGCGGGCTTGGCCGGGACGGCAGGCGCGGGCTTGCCGGCCTGCGCGAGCGCGAAAGCGGCCGGGACCGCGGCGGTCGCGCTGCAGAGTAGGCCGAAGGCGAGGAGGCGGGGAACGATCGCAGGCATGACGGACTCGGCTGGTTCGAATGAGAACGGCCCGCGCAAAGGGATGCGCGGGCCGTGATGTGTCTGATGGTCCGGTCCTAGAACCGGACGTTGAAGTTGCCCTTGACGCCGTGGTCCTGGGCGCGGGGGCCGACCTGGCCGGTGTAGTTCAGCCCGATCGTGGCCGCCGAGGTCACCTGCCAGTCGAGGCCGGCCGAGGTCACCAGCGCGTCCCGGTCGATCGGCACGCCCGCGGCGGTGAAGCTTGGGCCGCCCGCGCCGAAGCTTAGAAGCGCCGCCGGCACCACGTCACCGAAGGCCCGGCGGTAGCCGATCAGGCCGCGGGCGACGAGCGGACGGTTGTCCCCGAACGCATCGCCGAGCACGAGCTGGCCCTGGATGCCGGCGGTGGCGGTCTGGATGTCGTAGCCG
>NZ_JAKSXU010000191.1:0-1610 GCF_022829325.1 Methylobacterium sp. J-092
TGATGCTCGGCGTGAACCGCACTGGTGTCAGCGAGGCGCTGACCGCTTTGGAACGGGCCGGGGTCATCGCAACGAAGCGTGGGACCATCACCATCCGGGACCGCGAAAAGCTGATTGCTCAAGCGGGCGCCTGCTACGGAATGCCGGAGGCGGAGTACGATCGGCTTCTCGGGCCTACAACGTCGACCCCAACAGTCTGATCGACATTTTCAAAGATCTAGGCCGGGCTACGCCAAGCGCTGCCGCAATCGACCAATCAAATGATGCAAAATACGCATACCGCACCCCCTTTCGCGCTCGGTAGTCGGCTTCGACCTCTGGTTGTATGATAAGCAATTCGCCTCTATTTGGAGACCGCATGTCAGCATACGCCAGGCCAAGAGATCTGCCTGAAGGCGAGATTACATTCCGGGGACGCGGTCAGGGGGTCCTGACCGGCTTCAAACTGCTACTCAGGGTGTGCCCGCACTGCTCACAGCGGAATGACAGGCGGGCGGCAGATATGGGCATCTGCCAGTGGTGCGCCTACGTGCCGTCGTTGCACGATGCGGAGCCCGCCGAGGCGGCCTGAAAATCAAAAAAGTAACACGCCAAAGCACGCAACGATTTTGCAGTGCAGCACGTTCGGCTGGTATGCCAAGCGTGACGCCCTACGAAATCACCATCCTCGCCGCTGGCATTCAGCGGACCTTGTTCGCACAAACCGAGAGGGAGGCGGCATTGATGAGCGAGTCGGTCCTTCGTCGTTTTGAGGGCAAGCTGGGTCTGATCGGCTTCTGGATTGATGCTCCCGATAAGGGTGCCCTCAAGCGCCTGGGCGCCTACCTGAGCAGCGTACTCACCGAAATGATGGGGACGGGCGAAGTGGTAGCGTAGGCGGCCTACACGGCAGAGGGCGTACTGGCCAAGCCCGCTGGGGCCGTCAGTTTCGCTTTATCGAGAGCTTCTCTCGGTTGATCTGTCACGCCTACGGGATCGAGCGCCACCAAGGCCTCAAGCGCAAGCTTTATTCGCGCTGGCATCGCGTCATTCATGACAGGCGGAAACGCTTCTACCAGCGCACGACGAACACCCACCTTGAACGGTGTTTCACGACTTGATCTAGAAAAATTAGCCCAAAGGGGCCCAATCACAGTCATAGCTCCCCGAGCCAGCTGTATACCAAGCATCGTGCAGTTTAAGCAAATCTAATAACCTCTCTCAACCACACTATGGCGTGTAGATCTCCTACTTCATCTACGATCTCAAATCGTTGGCCATCTATCACTTTGCCTTCACGAAGTCTTTCTGCGAGTAGATATCGCGCTGATGCGTGAGCTTCTTCTTTTGCCTCCTCAACACTGGGAAGGTCTGACCCGTCTGGATCTTCGACGAGATCGTCGCCATCACGCAGGTGAAGGTAGAAACGGGGCATTGAAGACCTCGATCTCTATTCGTCTGCTATCAAGGGTCGTCAGCGAGCAGGTCTGCCTCATCGATCTGCTCACCCTGGTCATCACGAACTGGCGTCAGCTCGACGGGTGGGAACAGCTCAGCCAATCCCTGAGCTACGCCGTAGAGAACAGGATCGGAGTCTGGGCCAGACAGGGGTACGCAGTGATCCCGATGTC
>NZ_JAKSXU010000192.1:0-338 GCF_022829325.1 Methylobacterium sp. J-092
CTGATGACCCGGTTCCTCGAACGCCAACGCTTCGCCGTCCGCACTGCGGGGGACGGGCGCACCGGGCTCGACCTCGCCAAGTCGCTCAAGCCGCGTGCCATCCTACTCGACGTGATGATGCCCGAGATGGACGGCTGGTCGGTGCTGGCCGCCCTGAAGGCAGACACGGAGACTGCAGGCATCCCCGTGGTCATGGTCAGCTTCGTTGCCGACGCGGCGCTGAGCGCCTCGCTCGGAGCCATCGAGGCGGTACCGAAGCCGGTGGACTGGGCGCGCCTCCGGACGATCCTTGACCAGTTCCGGGCGGCCGACGGCGACGTGCTCGTGGTCGACGACGA
>NZ_JAKSXU010000199.1:0-52261 GCF_022829325.1 Methylobacterium sp. J-092
ACGGCGAGCAGGTGGCGGGGCTGTACAAGGACCTGCAGGGCGAGCGGCTGTTCGTGTGAGGCGAAACCCCGTCCGGGGAAGCCGCTGAAGTCTCGACAGGGCTCTTCCCTCCCCCCTCTGCGGGGGAGGGTGGCCCGCGAAGCGGGTCGGGAGAGGGGAGCGCGCTGTCCGGAGAGGTCGCTCCCCTCTCCCGACCCTCGCTGACGCGAGGCCCACCCTCCCCCGCAGAAGGGGGAGGGAGGCCATCCGCCTCACTCCGCGTCGCGCAGCGCCCGGCGGATGATCTTGCCGGTGGTGGTCATCGGCAGGGCGTCGCGAAAGGCGATCTCGCGCGGGTACTCGTGGGCCGAGAGCCGCGTGCGCACGAAGGCCTGGATCTCGTCGGCGAGCGCCGGCGAGGCGGCGTAGCCCGGGCGCAGGACGAGGAAGGCCTTCACGATCTCCGTGCGCAGCGGATCGGGCTTGCCGACCGCGGCGGCGAGCGCCACGGCCGGGTGGGCGCACAGGCAGGCCTCGATCTCGGCGGGGCCGATCCGGTAGGCCGCCGAGGTGATCAGGTCGTCGTCGCGGCCGACGAAGTGGACGTAGCCGTCCGCGTCGCGCCGGGCCTGGTCGCCGGTGAGCATCCAGTCGCCGGAAAACTTGCGCGCGGTCGCCTCGGGCTGGTTCCAGTAGCGCAGGAACATCACCGGATCGGGGCGGGCGACGGCGATCTCGCCCGGCTCGTCCGTGCCGGCCTCGCTGCCGTCGGGACGCAGGATCGCGACGCGGTGGCCCGGCACCGGCTTGCCGGCCGAGCCCGCCCGGCCGATCCCTTCCGCCGGCGCGGCCGCGAGCACGAGGTTGCATTCGGTCTGCCCGTAGGCCTCGCCGACGGCGAGCCCGAGCGCGTCCTCCGCCCAGCGATAGGTGTCGGCGCCGAGCGCCTCGCCGGCCGAGGCGACGTTGCGCAGCGACGAGAGGTCGTAGCGCGTGCGCGGCGCCTCGACCGCGCGCAGCATCCGCAGGGCGGTCGGCGCGAGGAAGGCGTTGGTGATCCGTAAGCGCTCGATCAGCCGGAAGGCGGCGTCGGCCTCGAACCGGGCGGCGCGGGCCACCACCGGCACGCCGTGGCGCAGCGCCGGCATCAGCACGTTGAGCAGGCCGCCGGCCCAGGCCCAGTCCGAGGGCGTCCACATTAGGTCGCCGGGGCGCGGCGGAAAAGCATGCATCCGGTCGAAGCCGGGCAGGTGGCCGAGCAGCACTCGGTGCCCGTGCAGGGCGCCCTTCGCCTGTCCCGTGGTGCCGGAGGTGTAGATCATCAGCGCCGGGTCGTCGGGGCCGGTGTCGTGGGCCGAGAAGTCGGGTGCGGCGGCCGCGAGCAGGTCGGCGAGGCCGGGCGCGTCGCCCGAGGCGCCGTCGACCGAGACTAGCAGGGACAGCTCCGGCAGCTGCCCGCGGATCGGCTCGAGCTTGGCCAGCCCGGCCGCGTCGGTGATGCAGGCGCGCGCGCCGGAGTCGGCGAGGCGGTAGGCCAGCGCCTCCGGGCCGAACAGGCCGGCGAGCGGCAGCGCGATGGCGCCGAGCTTGTAGGCGGCGGCGTGCGCCACCATCACGGCGGTCGATTGCGGCAGCAGCACCGCGACGCGGTCGCCCGGGCCGATCCCGCGGCCGGCGAGCGCTCCGGCGAGCCGATCCGAGTCTGTGCGAAGCCGCCCGAACGTCGTGGTCGCGACGGTGCCGTCGGCGGCGACCTCCAGGATCGCCGGGCGTTCCGGCTCGGCGGTGCCCCAGCGGTCGCAGACGTCGACGCCGATGTTGTACCGGGCCGGGATGTCCCAGCGGAAGCCGGCCTCGGGCGCGTCCACCCGCGTCTAGCCGCCGGTCGCGGGGAAGCCGCCGGAGAAGACGAAGTCGGTGATCGGGCGCCGGCCGTTATGGGCCTCCTTGGCACGCTGCTCGTCGTCGAGGTGTTCCGGCGCCACCGCGCGGCCGACGCCGTAGGCGGCCTGGATGGTGTGGTGCTCCGGCACGTGGAGCACCCCCGGCGCCCGCGCGCGGTCGAAGCCGCCCATGCCGTGGACGTGCCAGCCCTGACGGTTGGCCTGAAGCTGGAAGGCGAGCGAGGCGGCGCCGGCATCGAGCGCATGGCTCCCCGCCGGCTTGAGCTCGTCGCCGACCTTCATGCGCTCGCTGGAGACGAGGAACACCAGTGCGCCGGTGCCAATTGCCCATTTCTGGTTGCCCGGCAGGATCAGGCCGTAGAACGTCTCCCAGTTCGCGTCGTCGCGCAGAGCGTAGAGGAAGCGCCAGGGCTGGGAATTGTAGGAGGAGGGCGACCAGCGCGCCGCCTCGAACATCCGCATCAGCTCCGCCTCGGGCACCGCCTCGCCGGTGAACAGGCGGGGGGAGCGGCGATCGACGAAGATCGGATCGACCGCGTGGTCGGGCCGGCGCGGGTTGTCTGCGGTCACGGGCGTTGTCTCCGGATGGTGCGGCGCACTCGTGGCATCCCTTTGCACGAGCGGCGGCCCTGTCCGCAAGATCGGCCTAGCGGCGGCCGGACAGCCCGCCCTTCCGGGCGAGCCGCCCCTGCTCGACGTGCCAGCGCGCATCCTCGACGGCATCGGCGAGGCGGCGGATGCGCCAGCGTCGCCACGGGCGGATCAGCGGATGACCGGGAAGCCGGGTCTCGTGGTGGCGCAGCCGGGCCACGAGGCGCGGAAGGCAGGCCGCGGCTGCCTCGCCGGTCGCGACCTCCATCTTACGCAGGGTCTCGCGGAGCTCGGCCTTGTGGTCCGCCATCGCCCGCACCCCGCGCCCTCGGATCGTGCGATCCTGAGCCGACGCGGTGTCGCCGCATAGGCGGCACGGGAGCGCGGGGGCCGACGGCGCCCCCGCGTCCGGGTCAGCGGTCGTTCTCGGTGGTCAAGGCGTCGAGGCGGGTGCCCTCGCCGCCGGTCTGCGTGAGCCGGACGCCGGAGCTGCCGTCCTCGCTGAAGGCGACGCCGGCCGTCATCAGCGCGCTGCGCAGGACCTCGACCTGGCCCGAGGGCGGATCGCCGGTGCCGGCCTCGAAGTCGCGCACGAAGCCCGCATCGAGACCGGCCTTGGCGGCCAGGTCGGCCTCGGACCAGCCGAGCAGCCCCCGCGCGGCCCGCGACTGGACCGGGCTCAACGGCCTCGGGGCAGCGCCGCTCTGCCCACCTTCGTCAGATCCCGCCAAGCCGAACTCTCCTCGATTCGCCGATCTGGCCGACCGCCATCCGGTGCGTGACAACGGAGCGGAACGCGGATCGTTTCAGAATTCCGGCGAACGGCCCCGAATCCTGCGGACGGGCCGGCGAACTTCGCGCGGGACGCCGACAAAAGCCCGCCTGCGGCCGCCTTGACCACAATTGTGCTGAAATCCTATCGCATTGGCGCTTCCGCGCGCCGCCACGGGCCCAGGCACGGGCTCCCGAATGCCTCCAAGGCATCCCGAGGGTGGCGCACCGGAAACGAGGGACAAGGGGCGTACCATGAAATTGATGCTGATCGCCGCTCTGGCCTGCGCCGCCGGTGCGCTGGTTCTCACCACGGCGACCGAGACGAGGGCGCAGAACTCGATCAGCGGCTTCGGCAAGGGCAACCGCCGGCCCGGCGGCGAGGACAAGAAAGAGCAGTACATCCCCGGCGCCAAGCAGACCGAGAAGGTGTTTCCGCTGGACTCGACCTGGACCGCGGTGAGCATCAACGGCAAGCCGTTCGGCGGCACCGACCGGCCGAGCTTCATCATCGACAAGCAGTACCGCGCCCGCGGCTACGGCGGCTGCAACACCTTCGCGGCGACAGCCTTCCCGCTAAAGGAGCAGCACCTCGCGGTCGGCCCGCTCGCCCTCACCAAGAAGTCCTGCGACAAGAGCCTCCAGGCGACCGAGCAGGCTTACTTCGTGGCGCTCCGCACGGCGGCGCAGTGGGACATGGTCGGCTCGCAGCTCGTGCTGAAGAGCCCCAACGGCGAGCTGAAGTTCGACCGCGCGCTTTAAGGCGCCGTTGACCACGCTTCCACGCGGCCGGGCCCGATTCACCAGGCCTTGAGACGCCCCCGCGCCTTCTTCGATCCGGTTCACGGTCGGAGGGGCGCATGGCGGCAAAGATCGGTCTCGGGCGAGCGACCCTCCGCGCGGGCGTGCACGACGCCTCCCGCTACGTCGCGCCGCCGAGCTTCCACCCCGGCGCGGCCTGGATCGCAGCCGCCGTGCCGCTCCTCGGCCTCCTTCTCGCGCTCGGCGCCCGCTGACGCAGCCGCCGCGACCCGGCCGGCGAAGAACGATCTTCCCCGTATCGCCGGCCGCGCAGAAGCGATCTTCCACGCTTCGGCGAGGCTCGCCGCCGCGGGAGAAAATGATCGCCGTATCCGGCACTTGGCCCGATTGCCCCCGCCCGCCGCACGCGATATCCCGGCTCCGGAAACGCCCGGTCCCGCCCCCGCGCGGGCGGCCCGGCGCGCCGTCACCTGAGCGTCCTTCGGAGATTCGCGACCATGGCATCTGTCGAGACCCCAGCCCGCAAGCCCGGCCATGGCCGCGTCTACGGCTCGATCACCGAGACGATCGGCAACACGCCGCTCGTCCGCCTGAACCGCCTGCCGCAGGCGCGCGGCATCGACGCCGAGATCCTGCTGAAGCTCGAGTTCTTCAACCCGATCGCCAGCGTGAAGGACCGCATCGGCGTCAACATGATCGACGCGCTGGAGGCCTCGGGCAAGCTGAAGTCCGGCGGCACCCTGGTCGAGCCGACCTCCGGCAACACCGGCATCGCGCTGGCCTTCGTGGCCGCCGCCCGCGGCTACCGCCTGATCCTGGTGATGCCCGAGACGATGTCGCTCGAGCGCCGCAAGATGCTGGCCTTCCTCGGCGCCGAGCTGGCGCTGACGCCCGGCCCGCAGGGCATGAAGGGCGCCATCGCCAAGGCCGAGGAGCTGCTCGGCGAGATCCCCGGCTCGGTGATGCCGCAGCAATTCTCGAACCCCGCCAACCCGGAGATCCACCGCAGGACGACGGCGGAAGAGATCTGGAACGACACCGACGGCCAGCTCGACGCGTTCGTGGCCGGCGTCGGCACCGGCGGGACGATCACCGGCGTCGGCTCGGTGCTGAAGCCGCGCCTGCCGAACCTGAAGGTGTTCGCGGTCGAGCCGACGGATTCGCCGGTCATCTCCGGCGGGCAGCCGGGGCCGCACAAGATCCAGGGCATCGGCGCGGGCTTCATCCCGGACAACCTCGACCGCGCGATCGTCGACGGCGTGATCACCGTCTCGAACCAGCAGGCGTTCGAGACCGCCCGCGAGCTCGCCCGCCTCGAGGGCATCCCCGGCGGCATCTCCACCGGCGGCAACGTCGCGGCGGCGCTGGAGCTGGCGGGCCGGCCGGAGTTCAACGGCAAGCGCATCGTCACGGTCGCGTGCTCGTTCGCCGAGCGCTACATCTCCTCGGCGCTGTTCGAGGGCGTCGGCTAGACCGGGACTGCCACGATTTGGGCGCCGGGCCTGGGGCCCGGCGTCACACAAAACACAGGATCGTCCCCCATCCCGTCGTCAACCGCCCGTTAACGACGACGCCGCAACGATCGTCGCCGGGCCGATCTCGACGATGAACGGGGCTGACGAATGACCTTCGACGACGCGCGCGACGACTTCTCCCGTCTGCACCGCATCTTCAGCTTCCATCTCGGGGTCGCCGTCGGCCTGTCGTGGCTGACCACGCTCTACGCCGCCTGCTACGCGCCGTGGGTGCGCAACATCCGCGCGATCCTCGACCCGGCCAACGGCCTCGACCACATCGAGAGCACGGTCTCCTACCTGTTCGTGATGCCGGCGCTGCTGACGCTGGCCTGGGTCTCGCTGGTCTTCGGCCGCGAGGTGATCCGCCGCTCGCAGACGCTTCCGAGCGTCGCCATGGAGTTCGCGGTCGCGGCGCTGGTCGCCTTCGGCGTGTTCTACCTCTCGATCGACCGCGCCGTCGCCGCGCTCTACGCCGGCCTCTGACGCGAGCAAGGCGGTTTCTCCGCTCCTGCTTCGACAGCCAAGCGATCCCTCTTCCCGCGTGCGGGAGGGGGGCGCATCATCCGGTCGAGCGTTGAGAGGGCTTGAACCCATCCCGGCCGGGTCGGAAACGCGTCCCCGGTTTCGGGGCGGCCCAACCATGCGTGCACACGCCCTTTCAAACGCCTCCGGCTGCGTGTAGACGCGGGTCTCAACGACAATCCCGCCGCCTGCGCCCATCCGCGCCGCCCCGAGAGCCGGGCTGCGCGGTCGGGCACGCGTGAGCGCATCCAAGGCGTCCGATGCCGAAGCGCACCGATATCTCCTCGATCCTCATCGTCGGTGCGGGGCCGATCATCATCGGGCAGGCCTGCGAGTTCGACTATTCCGGCACCCAGGCCTGCAAGGCGCTCCGCGAGGAGGGCTACCGGATCGTGCTGGTCAACTCGAACCCGGCCACCATCATGACCGACCCGGACATGGCGGATGCGACCTACGTCGAGCCGATCACCCCTGAGATCGTCGCCAAGATCATCGAGAAGGAGCGGCCGGACGCGATCCTGCCGACCATGGGCGGCCAGACCGCGCTGAACTGCGCGCTCTCGCTCCAGCGCATGGGCGTGCTGGAGAAGTACGGCGTGCAGATGATCGGCGCGACGGCCGAGGCCATCGACAAGGCCGAGGACCGCCATCTCTTCCGCGACGCGATGACCAAGATCGGCCTCGAGACGCCGAAATCGGAGCTCGCCAACGCCTCGGTGCCGAAGAAGGCCGACCGCGACAGGCGCCTCGCCGAGATCGCCCGCATCGAGGCGCAGTGGCCTGCCGGTGCCGACCGGGACGCGGCGGTCGCCGCCTTCGAAAAGACCTGGCATGCGGGCGAGGGCGACCGGCGCAAGCGCTACATCGAGCACGCGCTGGGCCAGGCCCTGATCGCGCTCGCCGAGGTCGGCCTGCCGGCGATCATCCGGCCGTCCTTCACCATGGGCGGCACCGGCGGCGGCATCGCCTACAACCGCGAGGAATTCCTCGACATCGTCGAGCGCGGCATCGACGCGTCGCCGACCAACGAGGTGCTGATCGAGGAATCGGTGCTCGGCTGGAAGGAGTACGAGATGGAGGTCGTCCGCGACAAGGCGGACAACTGCATCATCGTCTGCTCGATCGAGAACATCGACCCGATGGGCGTCCACACCGGCGATTCCATCACCGTCGCGCCGGCGCTGACGCTGACCGACAAGGAATACCAGGTGATGCGCGACGCATCCCTCGCGGTGCTGCGCGAGATCGGCGTCGAGACCGGCGGCTCGAACGTGCAGTTCGCCATCGACCCGGCCACCGGCCGGATGATCGTCATCGAGATGAACCCGCGCGTGTCGCGCTCCTCGGCGCTGGCGTCGAAGGCCACCGGCTTCCCGATCGCCAAGGTCGCGGCCAAGCTGGCCGTCGGCTACACCCTCGACGAGATCGCCAACGACATCACCGGCGGCGCGACCCCGGCCTCGTTCGAGCCGACGATCGACTACGTCGTCACCAAGATCCCCCGCTTCGCGTTCGAGAAGTTCCCCGGCGCCGAGCCGACGCTGACCACCGCGATGAAGTCGGTCGGCGAGGCGATGGCGATCGGCCGGTGCTTCGCCGAATCGCTGCAGAAGGCCCTGCGCTCCCTCGAGACCGGGCTCACCGGCCTCGACGAGATCGAGATCGAGGGGCTCGGCAAGGGCGACGACCACAACGCGATCAAGGCGGCGATCGGCACGCCGACGCCGGACCGGCTGCTCAACGTCGCGCAGGCGTTGCGCCTCGGGGTGAGCCATGCGGAGGTCCACGCCTCGTGCAAGATCGACCCGTGGTTCCTGGAGCAGCTGCAGGGCATCATCGACCTGGAGAACCGGGTCAAGGCGCACGGCCTGCCGGCGACGCCGGGCGCGTTCCGCCAGCTCAAGGCCGCGGGCTTCTCCGACGCGCGCCTGGCCGTCCTCGCCGGAACCGACGAGCCGTCGGTGCGCGAGGCGCGCCGCGCGCTGAAGGTGCGGCCGGTGTTCAAGCGGATCGACACCTGCGCCGCCGAGTTCAAGGCGCCGACCGCCTACATGTACTCGACCTACGTCGCCCCCTTCGCCGGCACGGTCGCCGACGAGGCCCAGCCGACCGCGGCCAGGAAGGTCATCATCCTCGGCGGCGGCCCGAACCGGATCGGCCAGGGCATCGAGTTCGACTATTGCTGCTGCCACGCCTGCTACGCGCTGTCGGAGGCGGGCTACGAGACCATCATGGTCAACTGCAACCCGGAGACGGTCTCGACCGATTACGACACCTCCGACCGGCTCTACTTCGAGCCGCTGACGCAGGAGGACGTTCTCGAGATCATCGAGACTGAGCGGCAGAACGGCACCCTGCACGGGGTCATCGTCCAGTTCGGCGGCCAGACCCCGCTGAAGCTCGCCCGCGCGCTCGAAGCCGCCGGCGTGCCGATCCTCGGCACCTCGCCGGACGCGATCGACCTCGCCGAGGACCGCGACCAGTTCAAGCGGCTCCTCGACAAGCTCGGGATGAAGCAGCCCAAGAACGGCATCGCCTACTCGGTCGAGCAAGGCCGGATGGTCGCGGCCGACCTCGGCCTGCCCTTCGTGGTGCGCCCGAGCTACGTGCTCGGCGGCCGCGCCATGGCGATCATCCGCGACGAGGCCCAGTTCGCCGACTACCTGCTCGACACCCTGCCGAGCCTGATCCCGTCCGAGGTCAAGTCGCGCTACCCCAACGACAAGACCGGCCAGATCAACACGGTGCTGGGCAAGAACCCGCTGCTGTTCGACCGCTACCTGTCGGATGCGGTCGAGATCGACGTCGACGCGGTCTGCGACGGCACCGACGTGTTCATCGCCGGGATCATGGAGCACATCGAGGAGGCCGGCATCCATTCCGGCGACTCGGCCTGCTCGCTGCCCTCGCGCTCGCTCTCGCCCGAGATCATCGCCGAGCTGGAGCGCCAGACCAAGGCGATGGCGCTGACGCTGAAGGTCGGCGGCCTGATGAACGTGCAGTACGCGATCAAGGACGGCACGATCTACGTGCTGGAGGTGAACCCGCGCGCGTCCCGCACGGTGCCGTTCGTCGCCAAGGTGATCGGCGAGCCGATCGCCAAGATCGCCGCCCGGGTCATGGCCGGCGAGGCCCTGGCCGCGTTCGGGCTGAAGAAGAAGGTCCTCAACCACATCGCGGTGAAGGAGGCGGTGTTCCCGTTCGCGCGCTTCCCCGGCGTCGACGTGCTCCTCGGGCCTGAGATGCGCTCCACCGGCGAGGTCATCGGGCTCGATGCCGGCTTCGGCGTCGCCTTCGCCAAGAGCCAGCTCGGCTCGGGCACCAAGGTGCCGCGCTCGGGGACGGTGTTCGTCTCGGTGCGCGACGGCGACAAGGCGCGCATCCTGCCCTCGATCCGGCTGCTGGCCGGGCTCGGCTTCGCGATCGTGGCGACCGGCGGCACCCAGCGCTACCTCGTCGAGAACGGCGTCGCCTGCGACCGGGTGAACAAGGTGCTCGAAGGCCGGCCGCACGTGGTCGACTCGATCAAGAACGGTGACATCCAGCTCGTCCTGAACACCACCGAGGGGGCCGGCGCGCTGTCGGACTCGCGCTCGCTCCGCCGGGCGGCCCTCTTGCATAAGGTGCCGTACTACACCACTCTGGCCGGAGCGATGGCGGCGGCCGAGGGCATTCAGGCCTATCTCGAAGGTGACCTTCGGGTCCGCGCCCTGCAGGAATACTTCGCAGCCTGAAGCCGGGCGGCGACACGACGTATCTGACCGATCGCGGACCCTGCGCTCGGACAGGTTTTGGAATCTGGCCCGGAGGGCGCGGCATCCCCGTGTCCGGCCGGGCCTCTTCATTGTGGCGCGAGACGATGGCGATAGACAAGGTTCCGATCACGGTGCGTGGCTTCGCAGCCATGGAGGAGGAGCTGAAGCACCGCCAGCAGGTGGAGCGCCCGCGCATCGTCGCGGCGATCTCCGAGGCGCGCGCGCACGGCGACCTCTCCGAGAACGCCGAGTATCACGCCGCCAAGGAGGCGCAGTCCCACAACGAAGGCCGCGTGCTCGAGCTGGAGAGCCTGATCGCGCGCGCCGAGATCATCGACGTCACCAAGCTCTCGGGCGACAAGATCAAGTTCGGCGCGACCGTGAAGCTCGTCGACGACGATACCGAGGAAGAGAAGACCTACCAGATCGTCGGCGAGCCCGAGGCCGACGTGCATTCGGGCCGGGTCTCGATCACCTCGCCGATCGCGCGGGCGCTGATCGGCAAGGGCGTCGGCGATTCCGTCGAGGTGACGACGCCCGGCGGCGGCAAGTCCTACGAGGTCGTCGGCATCCGGTACGGGGGCTGACCGGTGCGGATGGCGCGACGCTGGATCGCCGGGCTGCTGGCCCACCCGGCTCTGGCCGCACCGGCCGTGACCGCCCTGGCCGTGACCGCTTCGGCCGTCGCCGCCCCGGCCTCGGCCGGCGATTTTCCGAGCCTACGGGGCGACCGCTTCTCCGACGTCCGCGTCGACGTTCGCCCGCTCGTGGCGCTCGGCGCCGGGGCAGAGGCCGAGGCGCTGCGCGCCGACCTGACCGCGGCCCTGCGCAGCCGCTTCGCGGCCCGCCTCGGCGGCCGCGGCCCGAGCCTCGTGGTCCTGGTCCGCGGCTTCTCGCTGCGGCCCTACGCCGGCGGCAACAACAGCGGCCGCTCCGGCTTCGGGGGCGGCTCGCAGAACGACTACCTCGACGGCGAGGCGCTGCTGGTCGCCCGCGACGGCGCGATCCTCGGGCGCCACCCGCAGCTCACCGCCACCCCGTCGAGCTTCGGCGGGGCGTGGTACGATCCGCAATCCGAGCGCCGCCGCGTGACCGCCATCGCCGACATCTACGCCGACTGGCTCGTCCGCAACCTGCCCGTCGACTGACGTGATCCCCCCCTCCGAGACGCACGCCGCCCCGGCGCTTTCCGGCGCCCGCGCCTGGATCGTCACCGACGGCAAGGCCGGCGACGAGAACCAGTGCGTCGGCATCGCCGAGACCCTTCGCCTGTCCTACGAGATCCGCCGGGTGCCGTCGCGCGGCCCGTTCGGCTGGACGGCGCCGTGGGGGCCGATCGACCCGCGCCAGGGCCCGTATCGCAGCCGCGGCGCGCTGGCCGGGCCCTATCCCGACATCCTGATCGCCTCCGGGCGGCGCGCGGTGCCTTATCTCCGCGCGATGCGCCGGGCCGCGCCGGGACGCACCTTCACCGCCTTTCTGAAGGACCCGCGCACCGGGCACGACAGCGCCGACTTCATCTGGGTGCCCGACTACGACGACCTGCGCGGCCCCAACGTCTTCACCACGCTGACCGCGCCGCACCTCGTCACCGCCGAGCGGATCGCGGCCGCCCGCGCGCGGCCAGACCCCCGGCTGACGGCGCTCGACGGGCCGCGGGTCGCGGTGCTGATCGGCGGGGACAGCCGGCACCTGAGCTATCGCGCCCTCGACATGCAGCGCCTGGTCGACGACCTGCGCAAGCTCGCCGGGTCGGGCTGCCGGCTGATGGTCACCGTCTCGCGCCGCACGCCGGACCCCCTGCGCGACGCGATCCGCACGCTCGTCTCGGAGACCGGCGGCTTCCTCTGGGACGGCGGCGGCGACAACCCCTACGTGGCGATGCTGGCGCTGGCCGACGCGGTGGTGGTCACCTCCGATTCGGCGAACATGGTCAGCGAGGCGGTCTCCACCGGCGCACCGGTCCTGCTGTTCGACCTGCCGCGTACCTATATCCGCCACCGGCGGATGTTCGCGGGGCTGGCGATGGCCGGCGCCTTGCGGCCGTTTACCGGGCGGTTGGAGCCGCTGGCCTACAAGCCGATCAACGCCACGCCGGTGATCGCCCAGGCGCTCGCCGACGGCTACGCCGCCTTCCGGGCGGCACAGGGCGGTCTGCCAGCCGGCCGGCACGCCGCCGAGGCTTAGAGCGAGGGATTCGAGGACGTCATGGCCCACACCCATTCCAGGCTGATCATCGTCGGTTCGGGGCCGGCCGGTTACACGGCCGCGATCTACGCGGCCCGTGCCATGGTGCAGCCGCTGCTGATCTCGGGCTTCCAGCCCGGCGGCCAGCTGATGATCACCACCGACGTCGAGAACTATCCGGGCTTCGCCGAGGCGATCCAGGGGCCGTGGCTGATGGAGCAGATGCGGCTCCAGGCCGAGCATGTCGGCACCACGATCCTGTCGGAGTACATCACCAAGGTCGACCTCAAGGTGCGCCCGTTCCGGCTCGAGGCCGATTCCGGCGAGACCTATTCCTGCGACGCGCTGATCATCGCCACCGGCGCCCAGGCGAAGTGGCTCGGCCTGCCCTCGGAGGCCAAGTTCCAGGGCGGCGGCGTCTCGGCCTGCGCCACCTGCGACGGCTTCTTCTTCCGCGGCAAGCCGGTGGCGGTGGTCGGCGGCGGCAACACGGCCGTCGAGGAGGCCCTGTACCTCGCCAACCTCGCCTCGAAGGTCACGGTGATCCACCGCCGGGACAGCTTCCGCGCCGAGCGCATCCTGCAGGAGCGCCTGTTCAAGCATCCGAACGTCGAGGTGCTGTGGAACCGCGAGATCGACGAGATCTGCGGCACCACCACGCCCGCGCCGTCGGTGACGCACCTGCGCCTCAAGGACACCCGCACCGGCGAGGCCAGCGCGGTGCCGGTCGACGGCGTGTTCGTCGCGATCGGCCACAAGCCGGCGACCGAGGTGTTCGAGGGCCAGCTCGCGATGCGCCACGGCGGCTACCTCAGCGTCCGCCCCGGCACCGCCGAGACCGAGATTCCCGGCGTGTTCGCGGCCGGCGACGTCACCGACGACGTCTACCGCCAGGCGATCACCGCGGCCGGCATGGGCTGCATGGCTGCGCTGGAAGCGGAGAAGTACCTCGCCAACCTCGACATCGGCGAGAGCCCGCAACAGGCCGCCGCCGAGTAGGCGCGAGCTCGTCCACCGGCCCGAATCCCCGTTCGGGCGGGTGAGGACTGCGCGGTTCGGCCCCGCGCCGAGGATCTGTCAACATTTTCTTTTTGCGGCGCCTTGCGCGCGACCATGCTCAGGACGCATGAGTGGCGGGCGTCGCGACGAGGCCGGGCCCGTTCGACCGCGGCCGGGTCCGATGCGTCGCAGCGGGTCCGGGAAACGCCCGCGTCGGTCGACGGCGCGGGTGGCCGGAATGGGGCGCGCGTGCCTCGGCGTCGTCTGGGTGCGTGAGGGAGTCTCGCCGTGGATTGGGACAAGATCCGGATCTTCCTCAACGTCGCGGAAGCCGGCAGCTTCACCCGTGCCGGCGACGACATCGGCCTGAGCCAATCCGCGGTGAGCCGCCAGATCAGCGCCCTGGAGCGCGAGCTTAAGGCGCCCCTGTTCCACCGCCACGCCCGCGGCCTGATCCTGACCGAGCAGGGCGACCTTCTGTTCCGCGCCGCGCGCGACATGAAGCTCCGGCTGGAGAACACCCGCGCCCGCCTCGTCGAGACCAGCGAGCGGCCGTCGGGCGACCTCAAGGTGACCACCACCGTGGGGCTGGGCACCGCGTGGCTCGCCCAGCGCGTCGCCGAATTCCTCGACCTCTACCCGGACGTGCGGATCGAGCTGATCCTGACCAACGAGGAGCTCGACCTCGCCATGCGCGAGGCCGACGTCGCGATCCGCATGCGCCGGCCGGCCCAGCCCGACCTGATCCAGCGCCGGCTGTTCACGGTGCACTACCACGCCTTCGCCAGCCAGGATTACGTCAAGCGCTTCGGCGAGCCCAAGACCGTCGAGGACCTCGACGAGCACCGCCTCGTCTCCTTCGGCGGCAACGAGCCGTCCTACCTGCTGGCGGCGCACTGGCTCGCCAATGTCGGCCGTGAGGGCCGCGAGCGCCGCCCGGTCGCCTTCACCGTCAACAACATCGGCGCGCTGCAGCGCGCGATGGAGACCGGCGCCGGCATCGGCATCCTGCCGGACTACGCGGTCGACGGCGACGACCACCTCGTCCAGGTGCTGCGCGACAGCGAGATGCCGACGCTGGAGAGCTATCTCGTCTACGCCGAAGAGATGCGCACGGTCGCCCGCGTCCAGGCGTTCCGCGACTTCCTCGTCTCGAAGGCGCAGCGCTGGACGTACTGAGGCGCTGGCCGCCACCGCCCTTCCGACGCGGCTCGGCGGCGCCCGTCGTCGAACGGGCTCCGAAGCGACCCTCGAAGCCGCCCGGATCGGCCGAGGCCGGCGGGTCGGGGCTTCGTCATCGGATCGCGGGGTCGGCGATGGCGCGTACCTTCGGCGACCGCCCGCAGGCCCGTGGTCCCGGCGGCATCCGCCGATGCGACATCCGACCTATCCTTGTGCGTCGTCTAGGCTTGCATTCTCATCGTCATTTCGGTAATTCCTGAAATGACGAGATCGACGAGGCCGCGGGCATGTCTCTCCTATCCGAGATCGACGCGCTGACGCTTGCGCGGGCGCAGTTCGGGTTCACCGTCGCCTTCCACATCGTCTTCCCGTCTTTCTCGATCGGGCTGGCGAGCTACCTCGCGGTGCTCGAAGGTCTGTGGCTGGCGACCGGCCGCGAGGTGTTCATCAATCTCTTCCACTACTGGCTCAAGATCTTCGCCATCGCTTTCGCGATGGGCGTCGTCTCCGGCCTGGTGATGAGCTATCAGTTCGGCACCAACTGGTCGGTCTATTCCGACAGGACCGGGCCGGTGCTCGGGCCGTTGATGGCCTACGAGGTCATGTCGGCCTTCTTCCTGGAGGCCGGCTTTCTCGGCGTGATGCTGTTCGGCATGAAGAAGGTCGGCCGCGGCCTGCACATGCTGGCGACCCTGATGGTGGCGGTCGGCACCGGCTTCTCGGCGTTCTGGATCGTATCCGTCAATTCCTGGATGCAGACGCCGGCCGGGTACGGCACGAATGCGCAAGGTCAGTTCGTGCCCCTCGATTGGTGGGCGATCGTCTTCAACCCGTCGTTCCCGTATCGGCTCGTGCACATGGTGCTGGCCGCCTACCTGACGACGGCGCTCGTGGTCGGCGGCGTGGGTGCCTGGCACCTGCTGCGGGACCGCGCCAATGCGGGCGCCCGCACCATGTTCTCCATGGCGATGTGGATGCTGGCCTGCGTCGCGCCGCTCCAGATCCTCGCGGGCGATGCCCACGGCCTGAACACGCTCGCGCATCAACCGGCCAAGGTCATGGCGATGGAGGGCCACTTCCGGGGTCATCCGGACGGCGCTCCGCTCATCCTGTTCGGCCTGCCGGACCAGGACGCGGCGACCGTCCGCTACGCGCTGGAGGTGCCCAAGCTCTCGTCGCTGATCCTGAAGCATTCGCGCGACGCCGCCCTCGACGGGCTCGACAGCGTCCCGCGCGCGAATTGGCCGCCGGTGCCGATCGTGTTCTGGTCGTTCCGCATCATGGTCGGGCTCGGCGTCGCGATGCTGGGCGTCGGCCTGTGGAGCCTGTGGGCGCGGTGGCGCGGGCGCCTCTACGAGACGACCTGGCTGCACCGCGTCGCGGTGACGATGGGACCCGGGGGCTTCGTGGCGGTGCTGGCCGGCTGGATCACGACGGAGGTGGGCCGCCAGCCCTTCACGGTCTACGGCCTGCTGCGCACCGCGCAATCCGCGTCTCCGCTGCAGGTGCCGGCCGTCGCGAGCTCGCTGCTCGCCTTCGTCGTGATCTACCTTTCGGTCTTCGGCATGGGGATCCTCTACATCCTGCGGCTGATGGCGCATGCTCCCCATCGCGGCGAGGAAGGCCCCGAGGTCGGCCTGCCGATCCGCGCCGCCGGCCTCACGCCCGCGCCCGCCGTCGATCCCGATCGCCATCTGCAGCCGGCGGAGTAGGAGCCATGGACGCCGCCTTCGATCTCTCGACGGTCTGGGCCTTCGTGATCGCGTTCGCGGTCTTCGCCTACGTGGTGATGGACGGCTTCGATCTCGGCGTCGGGCTGCTGTTTCCCAGCCTCCGGGCCGGGGAGGAACGCAACGTCGCCATGAACTCGATCGCGCCCGTCTGGGATGGCAACGAGACGTGGCTGGTGCTCGGCGGCGGCGGCCTCTTCGCCGCGTTCCCGCTCGCCTACGCGATCATCCTGCCCGCCCTCTACGCACCGATCGTCGCCATGCTGCTGGGCCTGGTCTTCCGAGGCGTGGCGTTCGAATTCCGCTGGCGCGATCCCCGCCATCGCGCCTTCTGGGACGTCGCCTTCGCGGGCGGCTCGCTGGTCGCCGCCCTGGCGCAGGGCATCGCCCTGGGCGCTCTCCTCCAGGGCATCGCCGTCACCGGGCGCGGCTACGGCGGCGGGCGGTGGGACTGGCTGACGCCGTTCAGCCTGTTCACCGGGATCAGCCTCGTGCTGGGCTACGCGCTCTTGGGCGCCACGTGGCTCGTGATGCGGACCGAGGGAACGACGCGCGAACTCGGCCGACGCATGGCGCTCCGGTTCGGGATCGCCACCATCGCCTGCATCGCGGCCGTGAGCGCGGCGACCCCGCTGCTCGACGCCGCCTTCGCCGCCCGCTGGTTCGCCTGGCCGAACGTGTTGCTGACGGCTCAGGTGCCCTTGCTGGTCGTGCTCGGCAGCGTCCTGTTCTTCCGGACGCTCATGCGCGGGGCCGAGCGGGCGCCGTTCCTGCTGGCGCTCGGGCTGTTCGGCCTGTCGTATGTCGGTCTGGGAATCAGCATCTATCCCGACATCGTCCCCGGCCGGGTGACGATCTGGGAGGCGGCCTCGCCGAGATCCTCGCAGATCTTCATGCTGGTCGGCGCGGGCGTCCTCATCCCGGTCATCCTCGCCTACACCGCCTACGCGTACTGGGTCTTCCGGGGCAAGGTCGGCGCGGACGGCTACCATTGAGCGGGCTGATGCCGCGTTGGGCCGGCCGGCTCAGCTGGTTCGTGGCCCTCTGGATCGGCGGGGTCGTCGTCGTGGGCGGGATCGCCTTCGTGCTGCGCCTCTGGCTCAAGGCATAGCGGGCGATGCAGCTTCCTCCCCTCGTGCAAGCCTTCGTGCTGCATTTCGGCGAGATGGGCTCCCGCTGGGGCATCAATCGCACGGTCGGCCAGATCTACGCGCTGCTGTTCGTGTCGCCGCAGGGGCTCAATGCCGAGGAGATCGTGGACAAGCTCGGCCTGTCCCGCTCGAACGTGAGCATGGGTCTCAAGGAGCTCCAGGCCTGGAGCCTCGTCCGCCTTCAGCACAGGCCCGGCGACCGCCGCGACTACTTCTCGACGCCGGAGGACATCTGGCAGATCGTCCGGACCCTGGTGGAGGAGCGCAAGAAGCGCGAGATCGACCCGACGCTGACGCTGCTGCGCGAGCTGCTGATGGAGGCAGCGAGCGATGACGACGAACGCTACGCCCAGCAACGCCTGACCGAGATGCGCGATCTCTTCGAGTTGTTCGCCGGCTGGTACGGCGACGTGCGCCGCCTCGACACGCAACGCCTCGTGCAGCTTCTGACGCTCGGGGCCCAGGTGCAGAAGGTGCTGGAGATGAAGGAGCGTTTCCTGCCGGGACGGGCGGCACGAGGAAAGGCGTCGATCGGCTGACGGCTGCCTGGAGCCGGGCGCGCAACCCGGCGGTCGGTCCGTCGCGTGCCGCGAGGGCCTTCATCCGTCGCCGGCGGCGGGCGGCGGGCGCCCCCGGCGCAGGCTCCCGTTCCTCGTTGTCCGGCTTTCGATATGCCGACCGCGACCGATTCCGGACCAGTCAACGGTTCGAACCCGAGGCATCGCACCGGCTGGCCCTCCGCGCCTCGGCCCGGTAACACCCGGCCGGCCCGCATGGGGGCCGCAATCCGGAGCATCATGTCGACACGGCCGATCGCCTTCGACCTCACCCGCCTCGTCACCCGCCTGCGCCATGCGAGCCCGTCCGGGATCGACCGGGTCGACCTCGCCTATGCCCGCCACGTGCTCGACGGCGCCGGCGCGCGCTTCGGGCTGGTCTCCACCGGCCTCGGGCCGCGCATCCTCGAGCGGGACCACGCGTCCCGCATCGTCGACGCGGTCGCGGACGGCTGGACCGAGGACGTGGTGGCCGAATCCGATCCGGTCTACCGCCGCCTCGAGGCACGGCTCACCGGCCGCCCGGCGGAGGCCGTCGCCGGGCGCGACCAGCGGTCCGGCACGATCCGCCGACGGCGCATCCAGGCCGAGACCGTGCTCGGGATCCTGCGCGCCGCACCGATCTCGGCCCTGCCGGAGGCCAGCCTCTACCTGCACACCTCGCACCTGCGCCTCGACAAGCCGGAGCGCTTCGACTGGCTCTACACCCGCACCGACGTGCGGCCGGCGTTCTTCGTCCACGACCTGATCCCGATCACCCATCCCGAATACGGCCGGCCCGGCGAGGCCGAGCGCCACCGCCAGCGCCTGCGGACCATCGGCCGGCACGCGGCCGCCATCGTCGTGAATTCCGCCGATACCGGCGAGCGGACGCTGGCGCACCTCGCCGCCGACGGGTTCGGGCGTCCGCCGCTCGCGGTCGGCCATCTCGGCGTCGAGCCGGCCTTCGGGCGCGACGGCCCGCGCTTCGTCCCCGACCGGCCGACCTTCCTCGTCTGCGGCACGATCGAGCCGCGCAAGAACCATCTGCTGCTGCTCCATCTCTGGCGGGAGCTCGCCGAGCGCCACGGCCCGGCCACGCCCCGGCTCGTGCTGGTCGGGCGCCGCGGCTGGGAGGCCGAGAACGTCGTCGACCTGCTGGAGCGCTGCGAGGCGATCCGCCCGCACGTCGTCGAGGTCTCCGGGCTCTCGACCCACGGCCTCGCCGCGCTCACGCGGAGCTGCACGGCGCTGCTGATGCCGTCCTTCACCGAAGGCTACGGCATCCCGATCGTGGAGGCGGCGGCGTCCGGCGTGCCGGTGGTCGCCTCCGGAATTCCGGTCCACCGCGAGATCGCCGAGGGCTTCGCAGCCTTCCTCGACCCCCTCGACGGCCTCGGCTGGGGGCAGGCGGTCGAGGATCTGAGCCGGCCGGGCTCCGGGCTTCGCCAGACGCTGGCCCAGCGTCTCGACGGCTACGCCGCGCCGACCTGGGCGGCGCATTTCGAGCAGGCCGACGCGCTGCTCGATGCGCTCTGATCCGCGGCGCGCCTTCGGCGGCGTGTTGCACCGCGGACGGCTGACGAATAAGGAAAAGCGTCAGCCCGCGCGGCCGGCCTCTCTCCCAGGGAATCGTTCGATGCGTGTTGTCGACCTCGACCGCGATGCGATCAAGCAGGGTCTCGCCGACGGGTCGATGCTGGTGATCGACGTGCGCGAGCCGCACGAATACGAGAACGGCCACATCCCCGGAGCGGTGATGCACCCGCTCTCGAGCTTCGATCCGGCGGCGGTGGCCGCTCTGATCGAGGCGGACGGGCGCCGCGCGGTCTTCTCCTGCGGCTCCGGCGTGCGCTCGGTCCACGCGCTCAACGCGATGCAGCAGACCGGGCTCGGCCTCACGGAACACTACAAGGGCGGCTATCGCGACTGGTCGTCGGCCGGTGAAGCGATTGAGTAGACCCGTCGAAGCACGGCCGCATGCGCGTCGCCCGGTCGGTCGCGGCGAAGCCATGTGCGGTGTCGCACAACCTGTGCGCGCTGCGGGGAATAGGTGGCGGGTTGCTGGGGAACCATCCATGTACAAGCGTCGGCTCGCAAGCCTAATCGTGATCGCCGCGGCGCTCGCCGCGCCGCAGGCCCGTGCCCAGGCGCCGGGCGGCCCGCCGCCGAAGGTGACGGTCGCCAAGCCCGTGGTCCGCGAGATCATCGAGCAGGACCAGTATACCGGCCGCTTCGACCCGATCGAGTTCGTCGAGGTCCGCGCGCGGGTGACGGGCTACCTCGAGAAGATCAACTTCACGGACGGCGCCACGGTGAAGAAGGGCGACGTGCTCTTCGTCATCGACCGGCGGCCCTACAAGGCGGCCCTGGAGCAGGCGCAGGCCTCGCTGACCTCGGCCAAGGCCCGCCTCTCGTTCTCGCAGACCGACCTGGAGCGCGCGCAGACCCTGTCGAAGGGCGGCAACATCTCCGAGCAGGTCACCGACCAGCGCCGCCAGGCCTCGCAGACCGCGCAGGCCGACGTCGACAGCGCCGAGGCGGCGCTCCGCAACGCCCAGTTGAACTTCGACTTCTCGGAAGTGAAGTCGCCGATCAACGGGCGGATCAGCCAGCGCCTCGTGACCGAGGGCAACATCGTCATCACCGACCAGACGATGCTGACCACGATCGTCTCGCTCGATCCGATCTACTTCTCCTTCACCGTCGACGAGAAGTCTTTCCTGAAGTACCAGGGCTCGCTCGGCATCGGCATGGGCCAGACCCAGCGCGGCAAGGGCGTCCCGATCCTGATCGCCCTGTCGGGCGAGGCCAAGCCGACCCGCAAGGGCACCCTCGACTTCGTCGACAACCGCGTCGACAACTCCACCGGCACGATCCTCCTGCGCGCCACGGTCGAGAACGCCGACGGCTTCATCAAGCCGGGCCTGTTCGGCATCGTCTCGATGCCCGCGACGAAGCCGTTCCAGGGCGTCATGATCCCGGACGAGGCGGTCGCCGCCAACCAGGACAAGCGCATCGTCTACCTCGTCGGCGAGGACGGGACGGTGACGGCCAAGGACGTGAAGCTCGGGCCCAAGGTCGACGGCTACCGCGTGATCCGCGACGGCCTGAAGGGGGACGAGACCATCGTGGTCAACGGCACCTCCCGCGTGCGCCCCGGCGCCAAGGTCTCGCCGGAATCGATCACGCTGCCGCCGAGCAAGACCTGAGGCCGTCCGCGGTCTCGAGCGTACGAGCGGCACCGGTCCCGACCGGTGCGGCGCCATCGACGACGCCGGTCGCCGGCTCCGCGAGGGGCGGCGACCCAGAGGTTTGACCGATGCGTTTTGCCCACTTCTTCGTCGATCGGCCGATCTTCGCGTCGGTCACGTCGATCATCTTCCTGCTCCTCGGCTTCGTCGCCTACGAGAGCTTGCCGGTCTCGCAATATCCCGAGATCGTCCCGCCCACGGTCACCGTGCGCGCGAGCTTCCCCGGCGCCAACGCCGAGACGGTGGCCGCGACGATCGCGACGCCGATCGAGCAGGAGGTGAACGGCGTCGACAACATGCTCTACATGACGTCGCTGTCGACCAACGACGGCAACATGCTGCTGACCGTCACCTTCAAGGTCGGCACCAACCTCGATATCGCCAACGTGCTGGTGCAGAACCGGCTCTCGGTGGCGCAGCCGCGCCTGCCGCCGGACGTGCGCAACCTCGGCGTCACCGTGCGCAAGGCCTCGCCCGACCTGATGCTGGTCGTGCACCTGCTCTCGCCGAACAAGACCTACGACCAGAACTACCTGGCCAACTACATCTACCTGAACATCCGTGACGAGATGCTGCGCCTGGACGGCGTCGGCGACATTACGATCTTCGGCGGCAACGAGTACGCCGAGCGCATCTGGCTCGACCCGAACAAGCTCGCCGCCTACGGCCTCTCCACCACCGACGTGACCACGGCGTTGCAAGAGCAGAACGTGCAGGTCGCCGCCGGCGCGCTCAACGCGCCGCCCGCCCAGACCGGCGAGGCGTTCCAGCTCGTGGTGCAGTCGCAGGGGCGCTTCCAGACGCCGGAGGAGTTCGCCGACGTCATCGTGAAGGCGACCAACGGCCGCCTGGTGCGGGTGAAGGACGTCGCCCGCACCGAGATGGGCCAGAAGGACTACACCACCAACTCCTTCCTGAACGCGACGCCGGCGGTGGGCATCGGCGCGTTCCAGCGCCCGGGCACCAACGCGCTCGACGCCGCGGCCTCCGTCAAGAAGGTGATGGAGAACCTGAAGAAGAACTTCCCGCCCGACGTCGAGTACCGCATCGCCTACAACCCGACCGAGTTCATCGAGGAGTCGATCCAGGAGGTCTACAAGACCCTGTTCGAGGCCGTCGGCCTCGTGGTGATCGTGATCCTGGTGTTCCTCCAGAGCTGGCGCACGGCGCTGATCCCGGTGATCGCGATCCCCGTCTCGCTCGTGGGCACCTTCGCGGCGATGTCGGCCTTCGGGTTCTCGCTGAACAACCTCACCCTGTTCGGGCTGGTGCTCGCCATCGGCATCGTCGTCGACGACGCGATCGTCGTGGTCGAGAACGTCGAGCGCAACATGGAGGAGGGGCTGTCGCCGGGCGAGGCTGCGCACAAGACCATGGACGAGGTCGGCTCGGCCGTCGTCGCCATCGCGCTCGTGCTGGCCGCGGTGTTCATCCCGACCGCCTTCATCCCCGGCATCTCGGGCCAGTTCTACAAGCAGTTCGCGCTGACGATCGCCGCCTCGACGATCATCTCCGCCTTCAACTCGCTGACCCTGTCGCCGGCACTCTGCAAGCTGCTCCTGGTGCCCCACCACGCCCGCAAGCAGCCGAAGTTCTTCCTTACGCGGTTCATCGCCTGGCTCGCCGACCTGTTCAACCGCGGCTTCGAGGCGCTCTCGAACGGCTACGCCCGGGTCGTCGGCCTGCTCACCGGCTACAGCGTCGGCATCGTCGCCGTGATGGTGTTCTACGGCTTCGTCATCTTCGGCACGATCCACCTCGTGCAGACGACGCCGACAGGCTTCATCCCCGACCAGGACCAGGGCTACCTCATCGGCGTGGTCCAGCTGCCGGCCGGCGCCTCGCTCGACCGCACCACCGAGACGGTGAACCGGGCGGCGGCGGAAGCGCGCAAGATCGACGGCGTGACCAACACCGTCATCATCGCCGGCTTCGACGGCGCGACCTTCACCAACACCACCAACTCCGGCGTGATGTTCATCACGCTGGCCGGCGCCAAGGAGCGCGCCACCCACGGGCGCAGCGCGGCGGTGATCACCGGCGAGGTGCTGAAGGCCACCGCCAACATCCAGGAGGCGCGGGTCATCGTCATCCCGCCGCCGCCGGTGCGCGGCCTCGGCAACGGCGGCGGCTTCAAGATGCAGGTCGAGAGCCGGCAATCCTCGGAGACCGGGCCGCTGCTGGCCGCCGCCGGCGAGCTGATCGGCCAGGCCAACCAGAGCAGCGACGTGCAGCGGGTGTTCACCACCTTCGGCAACGACACGCCGCAGCTCTACCTCGACATCGACCGCACGATCGCGCGGATGCTGAACGTGCCGCTGGCCAACGTCTTCGCCTCGGTGCAGGCGGACCTGGGCGGCGCCTACGTCAACGACTTCAACACGCTCGGCCGCATCTACCAGGTGCGCCTGCAATCCGACGCCGCCTACCGGACCTCGCAGCAGGACATCTCGCAGATCAAGGTCCGCTCCTCCACCGGCGCGCTGGTGCCGCTGGGGACCCTGGCCTCGCTGCGCACCGTCGCCGGCCCGCAGATCGTGCAGCGGTTCAACCTGTACTACTCGGTGCCGGTGCAGGGCGTGGCCAAGCCCGGCGTCTCGACCGGACAGGCGCTCACCGCCATGGAGGAGATCGCCGCCAAGGCGCTGCCCGAGGGCTACGCCTACGACTGGACCGAGATCGCCTACCAGCAGAAGGCCACCGGAAACACGGCGGTCTACGTGTTCGCGCTGGGCATCCTGCTGGTGTTCCTGGTGCTCGCCGCGCAGTACGAGAGTTGGGCGCTGCCGATCTCGATCCTGATGGTGGTGCCGACCGGGGTGCTGGCCGCCTTGTTCGGCGTGCAGCTGCGCGGGCAGGACAACAACATCCTGACCCAGATCGGCCTGATCGTGCTGATCGGTCTCGCGGCGAAGAACGCCATCCTGATCGTCGAGTTCGCCCACGACATCGAGGAGGCGGAGCACAAGGGCCCCGTCGCCGCCGCGATCCAGGCCTGCCGCCTGCGCCTGCGCCCGATCCTGATGACGGCCTTCGCCTTCATCCTCGGCGTGCTGCCGCTGGTGATCGCCACCGGCCCCGGCGCCGAGATGCGCCAGGCGCTGGGCACCGCGGTGTTCTTCGGAATGATCGGCGCGACCTTCTTCGGCCTGTTCCTGACGCCGGTCTTCTACGTGATGATCCGGAACATCGTGATCTGGGTGGGCAAGAAGCGCGGCAAGACCACCGACGACGGCCACGGCGGCGCCCCGGCGCACGCGGCGCCCGCGCATACCTGATCCGGCCCGGCGCCGGCGACCTTCGCGGCCCGCAGGGCGTGTCCATTGGGCACGGCCTGCGGGCCGCAACCGTTTGCGCCGCAACCGCTTGTCGCTGCGGTACGTCGGGGGAAGTCGCGCATGGCACGGGTCGCAGTCGTCACAGGGGGCACCGCCGGGATCGGCCTGGCCACCGCCCACCTGTTCGCGTCCCGCGGCTGGTCGGTGGCGGTGATCGCCCGCGACGAGGCCCGGCTGCGCGCGACCGCCGCCGCCCTCGCGGCTTACGGCCGCCCGGTGCTGACGATCTCGGCCGACGTGTCGGATGCCGAGGCGGTCGACGCCGCCGCCGCCCGGATCGAAGCCGAGCTCGGGCCGGTCCGCGCCTGGGTCAACAACGCGATGTCGACGGTGGTGAGCCGGGCCGACCGGATCGCGCCGGCCGAGTACCGCCGCGTCACCGAGACGACCTATCTCAGCCAGGTCTACGGCACGCTCGCCGCCCTGCGCTTCATGAAGCCGCGCGACCGCGGGGCGATCATCCAGGTCTCGTCCGGGCTGGGCTACCGCGCCGCGGCGCTGCAGGCGCCGTATTGCGCGGCCAAGTTCGCCGTCTCGGGCTTCACCGACTCGCTGCGCTGCGAGCTGATCCACGACAAGTCCGCGGTCTCGCTCAGCGTGATCTACCTGCCGGCGGTCAACACCCCGCAATACCGCTGGACCCGCAACCGGACCGGCCGCGACCAGAATGCGCCGGACCCGGTCTACGATTCGCGCCTGTGCGCCGAGGCCATCGTCTACGCCGCCGAGCATCCGCGCCGCGAGGTCTGGGTCGGCCGCAGCACGGTGATGATGGCGGCGGCCCAGGCCCTGGTCCCGGGCTATGCCGACCGGAAGGCCGCCGAGATGTGGCCCAAGCAGATGGCCGACGAGGACCTGCCGTACCGGGCCGGCAACCTCGACGCCCCGGTGCCGGGCGACGTCGGCATCGACGGGCGCTTCGGCGCCCGGACCAAGCGCACCCGTTCCGCGTTCTGGACCAGCCGGGAGCGCGACCTGCTCATGGCGGGCCTGGCCGGAATCGCCCTGGCGGGGCTCGCGAGCGCCGCGGCGGTGGCGCGTTCCCCGCGGCGGCTGCTGCCGCGGCCCTGACGGGCTCCCGTTCCGGCGGGGCGCCTGATAGGAACCCCGCACCATCCCCACTGCCACGAGGCGACGCGTGCCCGGATACCTGCCCTTTGCCGGCGCCCTCGATCTGCCGGCCTACGTTTGCGACAATTGCGGCTTCTGGCAGCGCCACTTCGAGACCCCGCCGGCCTGCCCGATGTGCCTCGACGCCCGCCACGTCGTGCCGCAGGACGGCTGGCGCTTCTGGACGAAGCGCGAGGCGCAGGCGCGCTTTCCCTGCCATTGGCAGGAGCTTGAGCCGGGCGTCTGGCGGTTCTGGAACGAGCCGGTCTCGGGCATCGGCCCGTCGAGCTACCTGATCTGCACGGAGGCCGGCAACATGGGCTTCGAGGGCTGCCCGGTCTTCAGCGAGGCGGCGCTCGACTACATCGCGAGCTTGGGCGGCATGCAGGTGCTCTCGGCCTCGCACCCGCACGCCTACGGGGCGCTGGTGCAGCTGCAGGACCGGTTCGACCCGGAGCTGTGCCTGCCCGCCGCCGACTTCGCCTGGAGCGCCGCGCTGCAGGTCTCGTGGCCCTACGACGACTTCCTCGAGCCGCTGCCGGGCCTCGAGCTCCACCGCACCGCCGGCCACTTCGACGGCCACGCCGTGCTGTTCGATCGCCGGCGGAAGATCTGCTTCTGCGGCGACGCTTTGAAGTTCGAGCTGGACCCGGAGGATTTCCGCCGCGCCGTGACGATCTCGGCGCACAAGGCCTTCGTGCGCGGCGTGCCGCTGACGACGAACGAACTTCGCCATTACCGCGACGTGTTCGCCCGCCTCGACTTCACCCAGACCTGGACCCCGTTCGAGCCCGCCGCCAATTGCGGGCGTGCCGAGGTCCTGGCGCTGATCGACGAGATGCTGGCGACGCGGCCGCACGCGGCGCCGGTGCGGTTGGACGGCCTACGGCGGTAACGCCGCTTTCCTCCCCCCGCAAAGGGGGGAGGGAGGTGCGCGTCAGCGCTTGGTGTTCCCCGCCGTCTGCCCGAACATCACCTTCTTGGCGTCCTCGCTCATGGTCTTGCCGTGGTCGGGGTTGACCTCCGGGGCGCGGGCGTAGGCGGCCTTGGTGGCGGGGCGCTCGGCGATGGCGTGGAACCAGCGTTTCAGGTTCGGGTGATCGTCGAGGGTCTGGCCCTGCTTCTCCCACGGGACGATCCAGGGATAGGCCGCCATGTCGGCGATGCCGTAATCGCCGGCGACGAAGTCGCGGTCGGCGAGCCGTCGGTCGAGGACGCCGTAGAGCCGGTTGGTCTCGTTGACGTAGCGGTTGATCGCGTAGGGGATCTTCTCGGGGGCGTATTGCGAGAAGTGGTGGTTCTGGCCGAGCATCGGACCGAGGCCCCCCATCTGCCAGAACAGCCATTGCAGCGCCTCCTGCCGGCCGCGGAGGTCCGTGGCCAGGAACCGGCCGGTCTTCTCGGCGAGGTACAGCAGGATCGCGCCCGACTCGAACAGCGTGATCGGCGCGCCGCCGTCGGCCGGCGCGTGGTCGACGATCGCCGGCATGCGGTTGTTCGGCGCGATCTTCAGGAAGCCGGGATCGAACTGCTCGCCCTTGCCGATGTTGACCGGCTTGATCGTGTAGGGGAGGCCGACCTCCTCGAGGAACATCGTCACCTTGTGACCGTTCGGGGTCGGCCAGTAGTAGAGATCGATCATCGAAACATCCTCAGGTGACGTGGACCGTCGCGCCCTCGATGCCGCAGGTGGGTCGGATGCGCCGCGGATCAAGCGGCGTTCGGCACGGGGCGCCTCTGGGACCGCCCGCGCATCGGTCATACCGCAAGGACCACGTTGGCCGTCGGCCTTTCGCAATCGTATCTTCGTCTTCACGCCGCCATCGATCAAATGCGCGGCAATCCTCGGCCGTTTCCTTCAGGCCCGCCATGGTTTGAGTCGCGTCATCGGGGAGGCGGGTCATGATCAGCGCGACGTCGATCAGCAGTGCCGGCCTTGCTGCCGCGTCGCAGAGGTTCGAGTCGACCGCCACGCGCGTGGCCGAGATCGGGACGAGCCTTCCGAGCGCGGCCCAGGTCGACCTGTCGAGCACGGCCGTCCGGCTGATCGAGGACAAGGCCGCCTTCGCGGCCAACGCGGCGGTCCTGCGCGCGTCCGACGCGATGGAGCGGACAGTCCTCGACATCCGCGTCTAGGGCCGCGACACCGATCGAACCTTGCCCGCGCCCCGGCGACCCCGTAAGACCGATGGCATGTCGGGGTGTAGCGCAGTCTGGTAGCGCACCTGGTTTGGGACCAGGGGGTCGTAGGTTCGAATCCTATCGCCCCGACCATCGATTTCCGGAGCGGTGTCTGAAGGCCATGTCGAGCGCCCGCATCTTCCAGCCGTCGAAGGACGCGTCCCAGTCGGGGACGGCCCGGACCAAGGTCTGGCACCTCGAGTTCGACCAGACCGCGCCGCGCGAGACCGACCCGCTGATGGGCTGGACCGGCTCGGGCGACATGCTGCAGCAGGTCCACCTCAAGTTCGAGACCCTCGAGGATGCGGTCGCCTACGCCAAGAAGGCCGGCATCGCCTACCGCGTCGAGGAGCCGAAGACGGCCCCCCCGCGCAAGGGGCTGTCCTACTCCGACAATTTCAAGTTCAACCGCACGGCGCCCTGGACGCACTGACCGGGACGCGCCGAGCCGATCGGCTCAGGCCTCGTCCTTGCGCGCCTTCCAGGCCGCGTAGGGCGCGGTCGCGTCCGGCACGTCGAGGTGCTTCAGCCGCATCGGCTGCGCGTCGAGCGGGCGGCACAGCTCGGCGTAGATCTCGGCGCCGAGCAGCCCGAACTCGCCGGCCGTGGCGGCGGCGTTGGCGAAGTAGCCCTCGCGGATGCCCGACAGCCGCATCGCGGCGTGGCACATCGGGCAGGGCTGGCCGCTGGCGTACATCACGCTGCCGGACAGGTCGCGGCTGTTGAGGCGCCGGCTCGCCTCGCGCAGCGCCACCATCTCGGCATGGCCGGTCGGGTCGTTGGTGGTGTGGACGTTGTTGGCGACCCGGGCCAGGACCTCGTCGCCGCGCACCAGGACGGCGCCGTAGGGCGTGCCGCCGTCGCAGACGTTGTTGGCGGCCAGCTGCACCGCCTCGCTCAGGTACCGTGCGTGATCGCTCATGATGGTCGGTCCTCCCGGATGCGGTCGGGAACGCCCAGGGGCGGAGAACGGTTCGATTCCGCCGCTCAGAACGCGTAGCGCACGGTGCAGTACGGCATCGTCTCCGCGAGCACCGCCTTGAAGCGGGTGAGCCAGCGGCCCTTCCAGCCGGCGCGGTAGCGGACGTTGGCGCCCCCGCCTTCGGAGACCTTGGCCTCCTGGATGTCGGGCCGCCACAGCAGCTCCTCGGCGCGCGGGTGCCAGCCGAGATTGACTGCGTGCAGGCCGGCATTGTGGGTCAGCAGGATGATCTCGCACTTGAGCTGGGCCTTGGCGGCGTCCGACAGCGTGCCGTCGATCTCGGCGAACAAGGCCCGCCAATCCGCCTCCCAGCCCTCGTAGAGGATGACCGGCGAGAAGTTGACGTGGACCTCGTAGCCCGCGGCCACGAAGTCGTCGATCGCCGCGATCCGCTCGGCGATCGGCGTCGTGCGCACGTCGACCACCTTGGCGATCCGTGCCGGCATCAGCGAGAATCGGATGCGGGTGCGCCCCTGCGGGTCGTAAGCGAGCAGGTCGCGGTTCACCGCCTTGGTCGCGAACGAGCCCTTGGCGTTGGGCAGGGTGCGGAACAGCGCGACGAGGTCGCGGACGTTGTCGCAGATCGCCGCGTCGACCGAGAGGTCGCCGTTCTCGCCGATGTCGTAGACCCAGGCGGCGGGATCGATGGTGTCGGGCTCCGGCAGCGCGCCCTGCTTCCGGGCATGCCGCGCGATCGCCGCGCAGGCGGCCTCGACGTTCACGAACAGCGAGATCGGGTTGGAAAACCCCTTGCGCCGCGGCACGTAGCAGTAGGCGCAGGCCATGGCGCAGCCGTTCGAGGTCGAGGGCGCGATGAAGTGGGCGCTGCGGCCGTTGGGCCGCATCGTCAGCCCCTTCTTCACTCCGAGCACCAGAGTCGAGCGCTTGATCCGGACCCAGTCCTCGACCGAGCCCTCGTTGCCGTGGAGCGCCGGGATGTTCCAGTGCGAGGGTACCGGGATGCGCGTCGCGTCTGGGTAGCGCGCCAGGATCTCGCGCCCGCGCGGAAACGTCTCCACCGCGGGCTCGTGATAGATCGTGGAGATGTCGAGGAGGTCGCCGATCGAGGCCATGCGGGGTCCGGCGGCCCGGAACGCGGCCGCCCCTGCGATATGGGGCGCCGGCTCAGAGCCGCGAGAGCAGGTCGGCCTTCTTCTCGGCGAACTCGGCCTCGGTCAGCACCCCGCGGCCGTGAAGCTCGGCGAGCCGCTCGATCTTCGTGAACACGTCCCCGTCGCCCGACGAGTCCGGCGGCGCGGCAGGGATGGAAGCGGGGGCGAGGGCCGAAGCGGGAGAAGCGTCGTGCGCGGGCGTCGGCGCGTCCGGCGCGAGGCGGCGCAGCGTATCGAGGGCGATGCTGCCCTGCGGCCCGGTGAAGCGCAGGGCGCCGTCGGACTGGGAGACCCCCGAGATCTGGTGCTCGCCGGTGTCGTAGAGCGCGACCCCGGCGTCGGCCTCGATCGCCAGGCGCCGCGTCTCCGGGAAGTAGGCATAGCGCAGGCCGTTCTGGGCGCCCGCGCTCGACGGCCGGCCGAGGCCCGCCGGCCACCACTCGCCGCCGCCGCGGCCGCCCGCGGCCCGGCCGCTCCCGCTCCAGCCGCCCGGGGGCAGGGCGTCGGCCAGCTCGGCGCAGAGGCCGGCGACGCGGGCCTTCAGCTCCGCGTCGAACATCCGCCCGACCATGACCATGCCGCCGGAGAACCACTGGCCCATGCCGCCGAGCTCCGGGTGGTCGAACTGCGCCATCGTGCCGTTGCCGGCCTCCAGCGCCCGCATCAGATGGCGCACCGCTTCGAGGCTGACGCCGTGGCGATCCGCCACGATCTGCAGCCCGGAGGCGTGGTCGGGGCCCTCGTCGTTGTGTGCCTCAAGGGTCATGCGGGCTGCTCCGGGGGACGCGATGCGCCGAGGCGCTGCTGGGGGCCGCGTGTGCCGGGCCTCGCGCCCGGGGCGAGCCCGCACTATGCCGCGGTCGGCGGAGCGGTGGAAGAACCCGGGCTGCGCAAAAATGCCAGGCCCGCGAACGGTTTCCGCCCGAACCTTCGGCACCCCTCGCTGCGCTGCAAAAATTTCGCGCACGGCGGAGCTTCGCCCACGGACGCACGTTCACAAAATGGCCCGGGGGCCCCGCTGCCGAGCGTCAGGCAGCGGTCGTCGTGATGCGGCCCCGGCCGCCGGAGTGAACATGGCCGACCATAACCGCTACGCAGCCTCGACCCGTCCCGTTCGTTCGCGCATCCAGGAAGGCAAGCCCTATCCCCGCGGCGCGACCTGGGACGGCCTCGGCGTGAACTTCGCCGTCTTCTCCGCCCATGCGACCAAGGTCGAGCTCTGCCTGTTCGACGAGTCCGGCGAGAAGGAGATCGAGCGTATCGCGCTGCCCGAATACACCGACGAGGTCTGGCACGGGTACCTGCCCGACGCGCGCCCCGGCACGATCTACGGCTACCGCGTCCACGGCCCCTACGAGCCCAAGGCCGGGCACCGCTTCAACCACAACAAGCTGCTGATCGACCCCTACGCCAAGGGGCTCGTCGGCTCGATCACCTGGAACCCGGCCCTGTTCGGCTACCAGATGGAGACCGGCGACGACCTGACCTTCGACGAGCGCGACAGCGCGCCGTTCACCCGTCGCAGCCAGGTCATCGACCCGGCCTTCACCTGGGGCGCCTACCGCAAGCCGAACATCCCCTGGGAGAAGACCATCATCTACGAGGCCCACGTGAAGGGCCTGACCAAGAACCATCCGAGGGTGTCCGAGCGCCTGCGCGGCACCTATGCGGGCCTCGGCAACCCCGACGTGCTCGACTACATCAAGAGCCTCGGCGTCACCGCGGTGGAGCTGCTGCCGGTCCACGCCTTCGTTCAGGACGACTACCTGCAGGAAAAGAACCTGGTCAATTACTGGGGATACAACACGATCTCGTTCTTCACCCCCGCGCGGCGCTACGCGGCGGTGCCGGACTTCGCCTTCTCCGAGTTCAAGGAGATGGTCGCGCGCCTGCACGGCGCCGGCCTCGAGGTGATCCTCGACGTGGTCTACAACCACACCGCCGAGGGCAACGAGAAGGGCCCGACCCTGTCGTTCAAGGGGATCGACAACGCTTCCTACTACCGGCTGCTGCCGGGGCAGGAGCGCTACTACATCAACGACACCGGCACCGGGAACACCTTCAACCTCTCGCATCCGCGCGTGCTGCAGCTCGTCATGGACAGCCTGCGCTACTGGGCGACCGAGATGCGCGTCGACGGCTTCCGCTTCGACCTCGCCACCATCCTGGGCCGCGAGCCGCACGGCTTCGACGAGGGCGGCGGCTTCCTCGACGCCTGCCGCCAGGACCCGGTGCTGAACGACGTGAAGCTCATCGCCGAGCCGTGGGATTGCGGCCCGGGCGGCTACCAGGTCGGCGGCTTCCCGCCGGGCTGGGCCGAGTGGAACGACCGCTTCCGCGACGACGTCCGCGGCTACTGGAAGGGCGACGAGGGTCTGCTGCCCGATCTCGCCAACCGCATCACCGGCTCGGCCGACAAGTTCAACAAGCGCGGGCGCAAGCCCTGGGCCTCGGTGAACTTCCTCACCGCGCATGACGGCTTCACCCTGCACGACACGGTCGCCTACAACGACAAGCACAACGAGGCCAACGGCGAGAACAACCGCGACGGCCATTCTCACAACCTCTCGTACAATTACGGCGTCGAGGGACCGACCGACGACCCGGCGATCCGCGCCGTGCGCCTGCGCCAGATGCGCAACATGCTGGCGACCCTGTTCCTGTCCCACGGGACGCCGATGCTGCTGGCCGGCGACGAGTTCGCGCGGACGCAGAAGGGCAACAACAACGCCTACTGCCAGGACAACGAGGTGTCGTGGATCGACTGGGGGGCGATCGGCGCCGAGGAGCGCGATCTCGCCGAGTTCACCCAACGCCTGATCCTGCTGCGCAACGCGCTGCCGATCCTGAGCCGCGGCCGCTTCCTCACGGGCCGGTACGACGAGGAGTTCGGCGTCAAGGACGTGACCTGGCTGCGTCCGGACGGGGCCGAGATGGGGTCCGAGAACTGGACCGACGGCGGCGCGCGTTCGCTCGCGGTGCTGCTCGACGGGCGGGCCCAGGCGACCGGCGTTCACCGCCGCGGCGGCGATGCCACCCTGCTCATCATGTACAACGCCTACCACGACCTCGTGCAGTTCACCCTGCCGGAATCGGTCGGCGGATCGGCCTGGACGCGCCTGCTCGACACCAACCTGCCCGACAGCCAGGAGATCGCGAGCTTCGCCTCGGGCGAGCGCTACGACGTCACCGGCCGCTCGATGCTGATGTTCGTGCTGAAGCCGGACGACACGCCCGGCGACGCGGTGACGGAGATGGAGCGGTCCTACCAGCACGTGATGCAGGCCTTCGAGCGGGCCAACATCCACGAGGTCCACTTCCACCTCGACGAATCCGATCGCTGATTTCGGCGTCTTCCCCTCGGGCGGACGATCTGCCACGAGGGGCTAAATACAAAAATCGGACGATCGCGGGCCGCCGTGCGTTGGGTATCGACGCGCGGCGGCGACGCGTCTGACGGTCATGCGTCGAGGGATCCATCATCCATGCTCAAGATACTGCTGGTCGAAGATCATGAGGAGATCTGGGATTTCCTGTCCCGCCGGCTCAAGCGTCGCGGGTACGAGGTGATCCTGGCCCATGACGGCGAGGCCGGGGTGCAGCAGGCGCGCTCGGGGCGCCCCGACGTGATCCTGCTCGACATGAACCTGCCGATCCTCGACGGCTGGTCGGCGGCGCGCGCGCTGAAGTCCGGCAGCGACACCCGCGGCATCCCGATCATCGCGCTCACCGCCCACGCCATGTCGGGCGACCGCGACAAGGCGATCCAGGCCGGCTGCGACGACTACCACCCGAAGCCCGTCGATTTCTCGAAGCTGCTCAGCCAGATCAGCGCGGCGTTGGGCGAGACGGCGTCGGCCTGAGGCGGGCCATTCTTCCCTCCCCCTGGAGCGGGGGAGGGTGGGCCTCGCGTCGGCGAGGGTCGGGAGAGGGGAGCGACCTCTCCGGACAACGCGCTCCCTTCTCCCGACCCGCTTCGCGGGCCACCCTCTCCCGCAGGGGGGAGGGAAGAGGCGGCGGCGGACTTCAGCGTAACCGGAGCGTAATCCCATGAGCGACGATCCCGTCACCGCGCAGCGCCTCAAGAACGGCCTGCCGGTCTTCGTCGCGCTGGCCTCGTTCCTCCTCGTCGTCGCGGTGATGGCGGCGCTGTATTTCGGGCGCGACATCCTCGTTCCGGTGACGCTGGCGATCCTGCTGAGCTTCGTCCTGGTGCCGGCGGTGCGCCTGCTCGGGCATATCCGCGTGCCGCGGGTGCCGGCGGTGCTGCTCGTCGTCGTGGTGGTGTTCGGCGCGCTGTTCGGGATCGGAACCCTGATCGCGCGCGAGGGCGGCCAGCTTGTGTCCGACCTGCCGCGCTATTCCCTGGTGATGCAGGACAAGATCAAGTCCCTGCGCGGGGCGACCGCCGACACCGGCACGCTGTCGCGAATCGTCGACGTGTTCCAAGACCTGAGCGCGACGCTGTCGCCGCCGCCTCCGCCCGAGCTGAAGGGCGATCCGGGCACTGCCGGGCATCCGCTCACCGTCGAGATCCGCGCGGCGCGGGCCGGCTTCGTCGAGAACCTCCAGACCTTCGCCGGGCCGATCCTGCACCCGCTGGCCACCACCGGCCTGATCCTGATCTTCACGATCTTCATCCTGCTCCAGCGCGAGGACCTGCGGAACCGGATGATCCGGCTGGCCGGCGGCTCGGGCGACCTGCGCCGCACCACCGCGGCGATCGACGACGCGGCGCGCCGCCTCAGCCGGTTCTTCCTGGCGCAGCTCGCCCTCAACGTCGCCTTCGGCGTGGTGATCGGCGTCGGGCTGTGGCTGATCGGCGTGCCGAGCCCGACCTTGTTCGGGGTGCTCGCGGCGATCCTGCGCTTCGTGCCCTATATCGGCGCCGCGATCAGCGCCCTGCTGCCGCTGGTGCTGGCGGCCTCGGTCGATCCGGGCTGGACTATGGTGATCGCCACCGCGGCCCTGTTCCTGGTGGTCGAGCCGATCGCCGGCCACGTGATCGAGCCGCTGCTCTACGGGCACTCCACCGGGCTCTCGCCGATCGCGGTCATCCTCTCGGCGACCATCTGGACCTTCCTGTGGGGGCCGATCGGCCTCGTGCTCGCCACCCCGCTCACCGTCTGCCTCGTTGTGCTCGGCCGCCACGTCGACCGGCTCTGGTATCTCGACGTGCTGCTCGGCGACCAGCCGGCCCTCGATCCGCCGGAGATCTTCTACCAGCGCATGCTCGCCAACGATCCGGCCGAGGCGATCGACCAGGGCCGGCAGTTCCTCAAGGAGCGGGCGCTCGTCACCTACTACGACGAGGTCGTGCTCGCCGGCCTCAGGCTGGCGCAGGAGGACCTGTCGCGCGGGACGCTCGACCGGGAGCGCCAGGGCGAGGTCGGCGCCGCGATCCGCACCGTGGTCGCGCGGCTCGGCACCATGCCGGTGGCCCGGCGCCCCGGCAGGGGCAAGGCCCGCACCGGGAGCTCCGAGGCCGCCGCCGCCGTCGCCGCGGCGGGGCCGGACCGCAAGGTCGCCGCCGTCGTGCTCAAGCCGTCGGACCTCGCGCCGGCCTGGCGCGGCGCGGTGCCGGTGCTCTGCGTCTCGAGCCGCGGCCCGTTCGACGAGGCGGCGACGCTGATGCTGAGCCAGACCCTCGACCGCCACGGCCTGCGCTCCGAGGTGATCGCGATGTCCGCGATCCGCGCCGGCGCGCGGCCGAAGGATGTCGGCAGCCTGGCGATGATCTGCTTCTCCTATCTCGAGCCGGTGAGCCTGTCGCAGATCCGCTTCACCGTGCGGCAGGCGCGCGCCGCGGTGCCGGGCGTCAGCGTCCTCGTCGGGTTCTGGGGCGAGCGCGATCCCGCCACCCTCGATCGCCTGCGCCGGGCGACCTCGGCCGACTTCCTGGTCACGACGCTCAACGACGCGATCGAGAACGCCATCGCGGTCTCGCGCATGCCGGCGGCGGCGCCGGCGCATCCGGCCGCGCGATCCGAGCCCCGCTTGCCGCAGGCCGCCGAGTAGCGGCGGCGGTCGACGATGTGGGCGACGTCGTGCACCGGCCGGCGCGACGGCTCGCCCGCGAGGACCGCGGATCACGCCTTCGCCGATGCGCGAGACCGGCTCGACGGGCGGCATCCGCGCTTTCGGCTTCGGCGCGGGCCTGACCTTCGCCAGAATGCCGGGATCGCCCGGGTGCCCCCTGGCGTTATCGCGGTGGCGTCGATCCGGATCGTGCGCCAGAACGCGTTTGCGCAGGGGCAGCGGCTCGCCGGCGTCGAACGAAGCGATGGAGCGGCCGACCGATGCCGAAGGATGAGACCCCGTCGACATGACCCAGACGCCCGAGACACCGCCGACCGGCCGCACCACCCGTGTCGGCACCGGGTCCGTCTCCGCCATGTCGGACCCGCGCAACGAGATCTTCTTCGCGGCCGTCGAGACGACCCGCATGCCGATGACGGTGACGGACCCGCGCCAGTCTGACAACCCGATCATCTTCGCCAACAACGCCTTCATCGCGATGTCCGGCTACAGCCGCGAGGAGATCGTCGGCCGCAACTGCCGCTTCCTGCAGGGACCGGAGACCGACCGCGAGGCGGTCGCGCAGGTGCGCGCGGCGATCGACGAGCGGCGCGAATACAGCACCGAGATCCTGAACTACCGCAAGGACGGCTCGACTTTCTGGAACGCGCTGTTCGTCTCGCCGCTCTACGACACCGCGGGGGAGCTGCTGTACTTCTTCGCCTCGCAGCTCGACGTGTCGCGCCGCCGCGACGCCGAGGAGGCCCTGGGCCAGGCCCAGAAGATGGAGGCGCTCGGCCAGCTCACCGGCGGCATCGCGCACGATTTCAACAACTTGCTCCAGGTCATCGTCGGCTACGTCGACATCCTCAGCGCCGGGCTCGAGAAGCCGGATGCCGACAAGGGTCGCCTCGGGCGTGCCGCCGACAACATCCGCCAGGCCGCGCAGCGCGCCACGACGCTGACGCAGCAGCTCCTCGCCTTCTCGCGCAAGCAGCGGCTGGAAGGCCGTGCGGTCAACCTCAACGCCCTGATCGAGGGCATGCGCGACATGGTCGCCCGCTCCGTCGGCGAAGCGATCACCGTCGACTACGACCCGGCGCCGGACCTGTGGAACTGCCGGGTCGACCCGACCCAGGCCGAGGTCGCGCTGCTCAACGTGATGATCAACGCCCGCGACGCGATGCCGGAGGGCGGCCGCATCCGCATCGTCACCGAGAACCTCGACGTGTCCGAGCGCGACATCACCGGGACCGGCCCCTTGCGCGCCGGCCGCTACGTCCGGGTCTCGATCACCGACACCGGCACCGGCATGCCGCCCTCGGTGCTGGCGCGGGTGATGGACCCGTTCTTCACCACCAAGGAGGAGGGCAAGGGTACCGGGCTCGGCCTCTCGATGGTCTACGGCTTCGCCAAGCAGTCGGGCGGCGCGGCCCAGATCGAATCGGTCCAGGGGGAGGGCACCACCGTGCGCCTGTCGTTCCCGGTGACCGAGACCGGGGTGAAGGAGGCGCCGAAGCCGGCGGCCCGCGCCATCGAGCGCCAGGGCACCGAGACCATCCTGATCGTCGACGACCGCGAGGACGTGGCCGAGCTCGCCCGGACGATCCTGCGCGACTTCGGCTACGTCACGCTGATGGCCGGGAACGGGCGCGAAGCCCTGGAGATCCTCGACGGCAACGACCGCATCGACATGATCTTCACCGACCTGATCATGCCCGGCGGCATGAACGGGGTGATGCTCGCCCGCGAGGCGCGGCGCCGGCAGCCGCGGCTCAAGGCTCTGCTCACCACCGGCTACGCCGAGGCGAGCCTGGAGCGAACCGACGCGGGGGGATCCGAGTTCGACGTGTTGAACAAGCCCTACCGCCGCACGGACCTGATCCGTCGCGTGCGCGCCGTCCTAGACGGGCCGACCGGGACCGGCTGAGGACGCTGCGCCGGCGGACGGGTGAATCGGGCGGAGACGCGAGGTCGATCATGCCGCAGGGCGACAAGGGCAAGTACACCGACAAGCAGGTGCGGAAGGCCGAGCACATCGCCGACTCGTACGAGAAGCGCGGCGTGCCCGAGGAGGAGGCCGAGGCCCGCGCCTGGGCGACGGTCAACAAGGACGACGGCGGCGGCAAGAAGCCCGGCGGCTCCGGCCGGGGCAAGGCCACCGGCCACCCGGCGGCGCATGCGGGCGGGGAGAAGGGCGGCAAGGCGGGCGGCAAGGCCTCGGCCGCGCGCACGCCGGAAGAGCGCTCCGCCTCCGCCAGGAAGGCGGCCGCCACCCGCAAGGCGAATCGCGGCGGCTGACCCCTGCTGCCGGCGGCGGTCGCCAAACGGCGGCGATCCGGCTACCCTCCGACGAGCGCTCGCGGACCTGGTTGGCCAAAAGTCCAACTTGCCAAGGCCTCCCATCTGGCTTTGGCTGCGATCGGCCAGCGAGAAGCCGAAAAAGGCCGGCACGCCATGCCGGAACCGCACGGAGGAACAGCACCATGAACAAGCCGGAATTCTTGGCCGACGCCAAGACCAAGTCGCCGTTCTCGGCCCGCTACGACAACTTCATCGGCGGGCAGTGGGTCGCGCCGGCGAACGGCCGCTACTTCGAGAACACCTCGCCGATCACCGGCCGGGTCATCTGCGAGGTCGCCCGCTCGGACGCGCAGGACGTGGAGAAGGCGCTCGACGCCGCCCACGCCGCCAAGGAGGCCTGGGGCCGCACCTCGGCCGGCGAGCGCGCCCGCATCCTCAACAAGATCGCCGACCGGATGGAGGAGAACCTCGACCTGATCGCGCTGGCCGAGACCTGGGACAACGGCAAGCCGATCCGCGAGACGGTGAACGCCGACATCCCGCTCGCCATCGACCACTTCCGCTACTTCGCCGGCTGCATCCGCGCCCAGGAAGGCGGCATCTCCGAGATCGACCACGACACGGTCGCCTACCACTTCCACGAGCCGCTGGGCGTCGTCGGCCAGATCATCCCGTGGAACTTCCCGATCCTGATGGCGGTGTGGAAGGTCGCCCCGGCGCTCGCCGCCGGCAACTGCATCGTGCTGAAGCCGGCCGAGCAGACCCCGGCCTCGATCCTCGTGGTGCTGGAGCTGATCGCCGACCTGCTGCCGCCGGGCACGCTCAACGTCATCAACGGCTTCGGCCTGGAATGCGGCAAGCCGCTCGCCTCCTCGCCCCGCATCGCCAAGATCGCCTTCACCGGCGAGACGACGACGGGCCGGCTGATCATGCAGTACGCCTCGCAGAACCTGATCCCGGTGACGCTGGAGCTCGGCGGCAAGTCGCCGAACATCTTCTTCGCGGACGTGGCCAACGAGGACGACGATTTCTTCGACAAGGCGCTCGAAGGCTTCACCATGTTCGCCCTCAACCAGGGCGAGGTCTGCACCTGCCCGAGCCGCGCGCTCGTGCACGAGTCGATCTACGACCGGTTCATGGAGCGCGCGGTCAAGCGCGTCGAGGCGATCACCCAGGGCTCGCCCCTCGATCCCACGACGATGATCGGCGCGCAGGCCTCGTCCGAGCAGATGGAGAAGATCCTCTCCTACATCGACATCGGCCGGCAGGAGGGCGCGCAGGTGCTCACCGGCGGCGCGCGCAACGTGAAGGATGGCGACCTGGCCGACGGCTTCTACGTGCAGCCGACGGTGCTCCAGGGCCACAACAAGATGCGGATCTTCCAGGAGGAGATCTTCGGGCCGGTGCTCTCGGTGACGACCTTCAGGGACGACGCCGACGCGCTCGCCATCGCCAACGACACGCTCTACGGCCTCGGCGCCGGCGTGTGGACCCGCGACGGCACCCGCGCCTACCGCTTCGGCCGCTCGATCCAGGCCGGCCGCGTCTGGACCAACTGCTACCACGCCTACCCGGCCCACGCGGCCTTCGGCGGCTACAAGCAGTCCGGCATCGGCCGCGAGAACCACCGCATGATGCTCGACCACTACCAGCAGACCAAGAACATGCTGGTGAGCTACTCGGCCAAGAAGCTCGGCTTCTTCTAGGCCTGCGAGAAACCGCCCCGGCCGCCAAGGCGGGGGCTTCGGTCTCGACCGCAAGACGACGTCGCCCGAGACGACCTTGCCCCGGCCCGCAACGGCCGGGGCTTTTTGCCGGTTCCGATCGCCGCCCGGCGCGGGCCCCCTGCATTTCGGCGCGGCGCGATCCACATAGGATCGAGCCGGGCGAGCACGGCGAACGGGAGCGACGCATGACGGAGACCGCGACGACCGAGACCACCGCCGAGCAGGCCGGCGTCGACGGCACGCCGCTGCGGGTCACCGCGACGCCCGCCGCCCTCGAGCTGATCGCGGAGCTGCGGGCCGAGCACGGCCCGGTGATGTTCCATCAGTCGGGCGGGTGCTGCGACGGCTCCTCGCCGATGTGCTACGGCGTCGGCGACTTCATCACCGGCGACGGCGACGTCCATCTCGGCCAGGTCGGCGGCGCGGACTTCTACATCAGCCGCCCGCAATTCGCGGTCTGGAAGCACACCCACATCATGCTCGACGTGGTGCCCGGGCGCGGCGGCATGTTCTCCCTCGAGAACGGCCGCGAGAAACGCTTCCACATCCGCTCGCGCCTGTTCACCGCAGCCGAGAACGCGGCCCTCGACGGCGCCTGCAAGCTCTGAGCGCCGCCGCCGGTCCGCGCGGGCTCAGCGCGCCTCGGACCGGTCGCCGGCCAGCCTTTCGGCGCGGGTGCGCTCGTCGGCGGTGAGCCCGGCGAGCGCCTGGTCGAGCCAGGCATCCGACAGCCCCTGGCCGGCCGCCGTGAGGTTCCAGGCCGCGGCCTCGACCGGGTTCTTCGGCACGCCGCGACCGGTGGCGTAGAGCCGTGCGACGCGGTTCTGGGCGATGGCGTTGCCGCGGGCGGCCGCGTGCAGGAAGTAGCGGGCGGCGCGTCCCTCGTCCTTCGGAAGGCCCTTGCCGTTGAACAGCAGGATCGCGAACTCGACCTCCCCGGCGAGGTCGCCGTTGTCGGCCGCCCGCCGGAACAGCTCGGCCGCCTTGGTCGCGTCCTGCGGCACGCCGCGGCCCTGCAGGTAGAGCACCCCGAGATCGTGCTGGGCCGGGCCGATCTCGCCGTCGGCGGCCTTGCGGAACATCGTCGCCGCCCGCGTCAGGTCGGCCTCGCTGCCACTGCCGAGCAGCAGCAGCGCGAAGTTGTAGGCCGCGGTCGGCGAGCCGTGCTCGGCCGCCTGCTCCAGCCAGCGCCGGCCGGCCTTCGGGTCCTTGGGCACACCACGCCCGTCGAGGGACATCAGCCCGAGCGAGGACATCGCCCCGGGCTCGCCCTGCGCCGCGGCGAGGCGGTACCAGTCGGCGGCCTTCACCGGATCCGGCTTGATGCCGAGGCCCTGGTTGTACAACTCGCCGAGCAGCGTCATCGCCGCCGCGTCCTTGCGGTCGGCCTCGAGCCGCTTCGTCGCCTCCCGGAACGCGGTCACGTACTGCCCGCGCTGATAGGCTCCGTAGGCGAAGTCCGGCGTGCGGTCGGTCGGCGGCGGGCGGGCGCCGCCGGAATAGCCGATGGTGTAGGGGGTCGGCAGCTCGCGCATCGGCGGCTTCACCGGATCGGTGCCCGGCGTCTTGGCCGGCTCGACCGTGCCGGGGGACGCGACGGCGGGGCCGCCGGCGGAGACGGCCCCCCCGGCCATGAGCAGTGCGAATCCGAGGGCGCGGAGCCGCCTCACGAGGCGACCTCCGACAGCGACGTCTGCAGCGTCGCGATGCGTGCGGGATCGTCCATCCACAGGCCGCTCTCCAGCCCGACGAACTCGGCGCCGGTGGCCGCGAGCCCGGCGATCTCGGTCTCGGCGCAGGCGACGCCGATGCAGGGGGTCTCGAAGATCTCGGCCCACCACGCGGTGCGCTCACGCACCGCCTCGGGTTCGGCGGCGACGCCGTCCGGGTAGAGGCCGCCGAACATCAAGTAGTCGATGCCCGCCTCGCCCGCATCCATCGCCGCGTGCCGGGTCTCGATCCCGCCGACGCCGAGGATGCGGCCGTCGCGCAGGCGCCCGCGCAGCTCCTGCAGCGTGCCGTCCTCGGGCTTGTCGACGTGGATGCCGTCGGCGCCGCCGCGGGCCGAGACGCTGACGAGGTCGCCCGGGAAGCCCGCCGCGGCGACGACCAGGGCCGCCCCAGCCGCCTGCACGGCGGGGGCGACGCGCTTGACTAGGGCGATCAGGCTGCGCTCGTCGGACGGCGCCAGCCGCAGGATCACCGCGGCCACATCGCCGGCGCCGCAGGCGCGCTCGAGCGCGGGCAGCAGCGCGTCGACATGCTCGGGCCCGATGCGATGCGGCGTCAGCAGGGTGAGGCGGGGTGCGTCGGTCATGCGCCCTGATACTGCCGCGCAGCGCGTCGGGGAAGCGGAGAGGGACGTTTCAGGGGCTGCGAAGGCGATCGATCCCGCCGTCCTGCGCAGACCTTGTCAGGCCCGCTCGTCATTCCGGGGCTGCGCGGCAGGGCCCAGAATCCGGAACCACAGGGCGCGATCGGTTCGGTTCCGTCGGTGGATCCGGATTCCGGGTTCGCCCTTCGGCGCCCCGGAATGACGGGTATGGGGCGATCGGGTGGAGCTCGTCCCTCCGATCGCCTGGAACGAAGACGGGTCGCCTCAGTTCGCGGTGATCTTCGGGTCGAGCGAGCCGTTGGCGTAGCGCTTGGCCATGGCCGAGACCGAGATCGGGCGGATCTTCGAGCCCTGGCCGGCGGTGCCGAACTCCTCGAAGCGCTGCTTGCACAGCTTGGTCATCGCCTCCATGGCGGGCTTGAGGTACTTGCGCGGATCGAACTCGGACGGATTCTCGGCCAGCACCTTCCGGATCTGGCCGGTCAGCGCCATGCGGTTGTCGGTGTCGATGTTGATCTTGCGCACGCCGTGCTTGATCCCGCGCTGGATCTCGGCGACCGGCACGCCCCAGGTCGGCTTCATCTGGCCGCCGTACCGGTTGATGATGTCCTGCAGCTCCTGCGGCACCGAGGACGAGCCGTGCATCACGAGGTGGGTCGTCGGCAGGCGCCGATGGATCTCCTCGATGACGTTCATCGCGAGCACGTCGCCGTCGGGCTGGCGGGTGAACTTGTAGGCGCCGTGGCTGGTGCCCATCGCGACCGCGAGCGCGTCGACCTTCGTGGCGGCGACGAACTTCACCGCCTCGTCCGGGTCGGTGAGGAGCTGGTCGTGGCTGAGCACCCCTTCCGCGCCGTGGCCGTCCTCGGCCTCACCCTCGCCGCTCTCGAGGGAGCCGAGCACGCCGAGCTCGCCCTCCACCGAGACGCCGGCCCAGTGCGCCATCTCCGACACCTTGTGGGTGATGCCGACGTTGTAAGCGTAGTCGGCCGGGGTCTTGCCGTCGGCCTTGAGCGACCCGTCCATCATCACCGAGGTGAAGCCGTACTGGATCGCGGTGGCGCAGGTGGCCTCGTCGCTGCCGTGGTCGAGATGCATGCAGACGGGGATGTGCGGGTAGATCTCGACGAGCCCGTCGATGAGCTTGGCCAGGACGATGTCGTTGGCGTAGGCGCGGGCGCCCTTGCTCGCCTGCAGGATCACCGGGGAATCGGTGGCGTCGGCGGCCGCCATGATGGCGAGCCCCTGCTCCATGTTGTTCATGTTGAAGGCCGGCACGCCGTAGCCGTACTCGGCCGCGTGATCGAGAAGCTGCCTCAACGTGATCCGCGCCATCGTCCGTGCTCCGTCTAAGCTCTGTTCGGGTCTGTGGGGGAAGAACGCCGCCACGGCACGCCTGGATCGCGTGGGGCGGCGCGAAATCGTTTCGCGGCTCAGTCCTTGGCGCGCAGCGCCTCGACGCCGGGCAGGGTCTTGCCCTCCAGCCATTCGAGGAAGGCGCCGCCGGCGGTCGAGATGTAGGAGAACCGCTCCGACACGCCGGCATGGTTCAGGGCGGCCACGGTATCGCCGCCGCCGGCGACCGAGACCAGCTTGCCGGCCGTGGTGCGCTCGGCCGCGTGCCGCGCCGCGGCGACCGTGGCGGCATCGAACGGCGTCATCTCGAAGGCGCCGAGCGGGCCGTTCCAGACCAGGGTCGCGGCTTCGTCGATCGCCGCGTCGATCTCGGCGACCGATCTCGGGCCGGCGTCGAGGATCATGCCGCCCTCGGGCACCGCGTCGACGGGCACCGTCTCGTTGGCGGCATTCGCCTTGAACTCGGAGGCGACGACCGCGTCGACCGGCAGGATGATCCGGCATTTCGCGGACTCGGCCGCGGCCAGGATGCGCAGGGCGGTCTCGGCGAGGTCCTTCTCGCACAGCGACTTGCCGACCGCCTTGCCCTGCGCGTGCAGGAAGGTGTTGGCCATGCCGCCGCCGATCACCAGCATGTCGACCTTGGTGACGAGGTTCTCCAACAGGTCGATTTTCGACGAGACCTTGGCACCCCCGACGAGCGCGATCACCGGGCGCTTGGGCGCCTCGAGACCCTTGGTCAGGGCATCGAGCTCGGCCTGCATCAGGCGTCCGGCATAGGCCGGCAGGCGATGGGCGAGGCCTTCCGTCGAGGCGTGCGCCCGGTGGGCGGCCGAGAACGCCTCGTTGACGTAGACGTCGCCGTTCGTCGCGAGCGCGTCGGCGAAGGCCGCGTCGTTCTTCTCCTCGCCGGCGTGGTAGCGGGTGTTCTCCAGCAGCAGCACGTCGCCGTCCCGCATCGCGGCGACGGCGGTCGCGGCGGCCTCGCCGACGCAATCCTCGGCGAAGGCCACCGGGCTTCCGAGCTTGTCCGACAGGGTGGCGACGACGGGCCGGAGCGAGTCCTTGGCCTCGCGCTTGCCCTTCGGCCGGCCGAAATGGGCGAGCAGCACGACCTTGCCGCCCTGGCCCGCGATCTCGCGAATCGTCGGCACCACGCGCTCGATCCGGGTCGCGTCGGTGACGCGGCCGGCCTCCATCGGGACGTTGAGGTCGACGCGGAGCAGGACGCGCTTGCCGGCGAGCGGGCCGGTATCGTCGAGGGTGCGGAAGGCGGTCATGCGGTCGGGCTCCGGTCGGCTTTCGGTCAGCGCGCGGGCGAAGGGGCGGGGGCGGGGGCCGGCGCCGCGGCGGTCGCGTTCGCGCGCGGCGGCAGCAGGCTGTCGAGGTTGAGCCGCTGCACGGCGATCATCAGCACGACGGTCAGCACGGCGGTGATGATCGCGGTGAGCACGAGGGCGCCGGTGCCGGGCAGGCGCCGCAGGCGCTCGGTCAGGCCGCGCATCTCCGAGCGGAGCGCCGCGAGGTCGGACTGGCGGGCCGCCTCGTTCATGCGGTTCGAGGCGCCCTCGACCTTGTCCTCGACCCGGGTCAGCAGCGACTCCGAGCGGGCGTACTTGTCCTCGATCCGCGAGGTCTTGTCCTCGATCCGCGCGAGCTGGTCGAACAGCTGGTTGGCGGCGATCGGCGTCGCGCCGGCCGGACCGGCGGCCGCGGGCTTGGCCTCGACGGGCTTGGCCTCAACAGGCCGGGTATCGACGGGCCGGGTGTCGACGGGCGAAGTCGTCGTCGGGATGAAGTCCTGCCCGGTCGCGGTCTTGGGGGCGTCGGTCATTCGTCACGGACCCTTTCTCGTCTGCGGTTCGGAGGGCGGCCCGGCGGGGCGCGGCTTTTCGCGGATGGTCGGGCCGGGTCGCGAAACCGCCGGCCCGCGGGGTGTCCGCGAGCCGGCCGGGGGAGACGGATCAGATCGGCTCGTCAGATCAGCTTGGCCATCGCCACGGCCGTGTCGGCCATGCGGTTCGAGAAGCCCCACTCGTTGTCGTACCAGGCGAGGATGCGCACGAAGGTGCCGTCCATGACCTTGGTCTGGTCGAGGTGGAAGGTCGACGAGTGCGGGTCGTGGTTGAAGTCGATCGAGACGTTGGGCTGGTCGGTGTAGGCCAGCACGCCCTTGAGCGGGCCGTCGGCCGCCGCCACGATCGCCGCGTTGATCTCCTCGACGGAGGTGGCGCGCTTGGCGGTGAACACGAGGTCGACCGCCGAGACGTTCGGGGTCGGCACGCGGATCGAGGTGCCGTCGAGTTTTCCCTTCAGCTCCGGCAGCACGAGGCCGACGGCCTTGGCGGCGCCGGTCGAGGTCGGGATCATCGAGAGCGCGGCGGCGCGGGCCCGGTACAGATCCTTGTGCATCTGGTCGAGCGAGGGCTGGTCGTTGGTGTAGGAGTGGATCGTGGTCATGAAGCCGCGCTCGATCCCGACGAGGTCGTTGAGGACCTTCGCCACCGGCACGAGGCAGTTGGTGGTGCACGAGGCGTTCGAGATCACGTGGTGATCGGCCGTCAGCTTGTCGTGGTTGACGCCGTAGACCACCGTCAGGTCGGCGCCGTCGGCGGGCGCCGAGACGATGACGCGCTTGGCGCCGGCATCCAGGTGGGCCTTGGCCTTGTCCTTCGAGGTGAAGATGCCGGTGCACTCGAGCGCGATGTCGACGCCGAGCTCGCGGTGCGGCAGCTCGGCCGGGTTGCGCACGGCGGTGACGCGGATGCGATTGCCGTCGACGATGATGTACTCGCGGTCGACCACCACCTTGGCGTTGAACCGGCCGTGGATCGAGTCGAAGCGCAGCAGGTGCGCGTTGGTCTCGACCGGCCCGAGGTCGTTGATCGCCACGACCTCGATGTCCTTGCGGCCGGCCTCGTGGATCGCGCGCAGAACGTTGCGGCCGATGCGCCCGAACCCGTTGATGGCAACCTTCACCGTCACGGCGTGACTCCTTCGCGAGATGAGGCGCCGACCTGCGGGCGCCGTTCGATGGTACCGGAACGGCGCGTCGGCCGTCCGGTGCTGCGGCCGGCTCTATGAACCGCCGAATTGAACCAGGGATGAACCGACGCGAGGCCCGGGCACAGGTCGCCGGGGACCATCCGTGAGACGGACGATGCGGGCGAGGGCCTCTTGACTGGCACGGGTCGGGTATCCGGACAAAGCGCGCGCGAGAACCGGTCAGGCGCGTGCGGCGGGTCTCTAACATGGTGCCCCGGGCTGTCAAAGCGAAGGACGGGGACCGCCTGTGCGAAATCCTAACAATCCGGGCGGCCTGACCGGACTGGATTTGGCTGGGCGTCGGCGGCGGATTCGGCTGGAAATCCTTCGCGGCATGGGGGAAACCTGCCGGCAGACATGAGCGATGCCGCAAGCCCCCCGACCGACCCGACCGGCGACCCGACCGGCGACGCCCTGCGCAGGCTCGACGCGGCGCTGCTGCAACTCGAAGCTGCGGTCGCCCGCCGGCTCGAGGCCGAGGCCAACCCCGACGACGTCGCGGCGGAGCGCGCGATCATGGCCGAGGACCGGGCCCGCCTCGCCGCGGCGCTCGACGCCGCGAGCGCGCGCCTCGCCGAGGTCGAGGCCGCCGCCGACACGGTCGGCCGCCGGCTGGATCGGGCGATCGGCACCGTCGAGACCGTGCTCGCCCGCCCGGACCCTTGACCGGGCGGCGCGCACGCGCCCAATCCGCCGACGTCCCGATTTTCTCGTCCTCGGCCGACCTGCAGCACGCATGCCCCAGATCAGCGTCACCATCGACGGCAAGAGCTACCGCATGGCCTGCGGCGAGGGCGAGGAGGCGCATCTGGCGGCGCTCGCCGCCGACCTCGGCGCGCGGGTCGCCGACATGCGCAAGGCCTTCGGCGAGATCGGCGACATGCGCCTGCAGGTGATGGCGGCGCTGACCATCTCCGACGAGGTGTCGGAGCTGAAGCGCCGGGTCGCGATGGCGGAGGCCGAGGCCGAGCGGCTGCGCGCCGAGGTGGCCGCGTCGCAGGCGGTCGAGGCGGATCGGTCGGCCCGCGTCTCCGACGGCGTGTCGCGGGCCGCCGAGCGGATCGAGCGGATGGCCCGCACCCTCGCCGCCACCGCCGGGCCGGCGGGCGCCGACCATCGCTGATCGTCCCGGAACGATGCCAATCCGATGAAGCTTGGCCGGCTCCGGCTGCGTTGTCTGGGCTGATGCGGCGCGTCCGCCGCCCCGAATAAAGGTTCTCCATGACCATGACGATCACCGGCATCCGCGCGCGCCTCGTCCTCGGCAGCGCCCTCCTTGCCGGAACCGCATTCTCCGGCGCCGCCGTGGCGCAGGAAACGGTCGCGTCCCAGCCCGGCACCGCGCCGGCGCTGACCAAGGTGGCGAGCTTCGAGCATCAGGTCACCGGCGTCACCGTCGGAAAGGACGGGCGCATCTTCGTCAACTTCCCACGCTGGACCGAGGATACCACGATCTCGGTCGCCGAGCTGAAGGACGGCAAGCTGACGCCGTTCCCCGATGCCGAGTGGAATGCGTGGCGCAACGCGAAGAAGGACGAGGTCGACGCGCGCAACCATTGGATCTGCGTTCAGAGCGTGGTCGCCGACCCGAAGGGCAACGTCTGGGTGCTCGATCCGGCCGCCCCCGCGATGGCGGCGGTGGTCAAGGACGGGCCGAAGCTCGTCGAGATCGACCTGACCACCAACAAGCCCGCCCGCACCATCGCCTTCGACGAGACGGTGGCGCCCCAGGGCTCGTACCTGAACGACGTGCGCTTCTCGCCCGACGGCAAGACCGCCTACCTCACCGATTCCGGCGCAAGCGGCGCCCTCGTCGTGGTCGACCTCGACAGCGGCAAGGCCCGTCGCCTGCTCGACGGCGACCCGACCACCATGCCCGACAAGAGCGTGACCGTGACCTACGACGGCAAGCCCCTGCGCCGGCCCGACGGGCGCGGCGTCGAGTTCGCGGCCGACGGCATCGCGCTCTCGCCCGACGGCAAGACGCTCTACTGGCAGGCGATCAAGGGCAAGACGCTCTACAGCCTCCCGACCGACGCGCTGACCGGGTGGTTGACGTCTTCGGTGGTGCCGAGCGCGCTCACCGACAAGAGCCTGTCGGGCAAGGTCGAGACGGTGGGCGAGAACGGCCCCGCCGACGGCCTGATCATCAGCCGGCACGACGGCCGGATGTACGTCAGCGCGCCGGAGGAGAACGCAGTGAAGGTCCGCGACCTGTCCGCCAAGGGCGGGAAGCCGACGGTGCTGATCCAGGATCCGCGCCTGCGCTGGCCCGACACCTTCGCCGAGGCGCCGGACGGCACCATCCTGTTCACGACCTCGCACATTCAGGACTCGGCCTTCCACAAGCCCGACGCCCCGGCGGCCCTGCCGACCGAGCTGTGGAGCATCAAGCCGGGCCCGGTGGACGCCACCGGCTCGACGGGCACGTCGACGAAGTAGGGGGCGACGCTCTCCCTCCCCCCGCTGCGGGGGAGGGAAGACGGGACGTCGCGAAAACGAGAAAGGCCCGACCATCCGGTCGGGCCTTTCTCGTCATCGATGCGGAGAGGCGTCCTACCCGGCGTAGGCGGCGCCGGTCGTCTGCGGGAAGCGGTCGGCCAGGGCCCGGCGGAGCTTCTCGAGGGCGCGGTTCTCGATCTGGCGGACGCGCTCCTTGGAGATGCCGAGGCGATGCCCGAGGGCTTCCAGCGTGGCCTGATCCTCGGCGAGGCGGCGCTCGCGCAGGATGCGCAACTCGCGCTCGGACAGGACGGTCAGCGCCTGCTGCAGCCAGAGATGGCGGCGCTCGCCGTCCACCGTGGCGGTCACGGTCTCGTCGGGCAGCGCCGCGCCGTCGACGAGGAAGTCCATGCGCTCGGACGAGGCCTCGCTCTCCTCGCCGACCGAGGCGTTGAGCGACATGTCCGGGCCGGACAGGCGGGCGTCCATCAGCGCCACGTCCTCGCGGGAGACGCCGATGGCGGTGGCGATGCGGCGGTGGATCTCGTCGCCGACGCGCTCCTCGGTCGATTGCATCAGGCGTGCGCGCAGCCGCCGCAGGTTGAAGAACAGCGCCTTCTGCGCCGAGCTGGTGCCGCCGCGGACGATCGACCAGTTGCGCAGGATGTAGTCCTGGATCGAGGCCCTGATCCACCATGTCGCGTAGGTCGAGAACCGCACCTCGCGCTCCGGCTCGAACCGGGCGGCGGCCTCCATCAGGCCGACATGGCCTTCCTGGACGAGGTCGGCCATCGGCAGGCCGTAATGCCGGAAGCGACCGGCCAGCGCGATCACGAGGCGCATGTGCGCCGAGATCAGCTTGTGGAGGGCGCGCTCGTCGCGCTCGTCCTTCCAGCTCACCGCCAGCCCGCGTTCCTCGTCCCGCTGGAGGAACGGCGCTTCCATCGCGGTGCGAATGAACTGCCGACGAATTCCCGCGATTTCCGCCATGCCGCCTGCCTCTTCCTTCCGAGCGCTGCTGCGGCCTCGGCCGCGTCCTGCGGAGGCACCGGTCCGACCGGGCGTCCACGCAAGGCACCGAACAACGGGAGGGCGAAGGCGAAGGTTCCGCCGGCGATCCAACAGGGCCGAGGATGTCCGGTTCCGTCGGACGCACGATTGCGCGATCGAAGGTTACCCGACCACCGCTCCATCGAGCGGGCGACGGCCCGGACGAAAAAGCCCGACGCTCGCGCGCCGGGCCTGATCGGGATGGGACGGGGCCGGAATGATCCCGGCCGGTCGGCGCGCTCTCAGGCGGCCTCTTCCTGGATGGCCTCGTCGCCGTCGGCCTCGGCTTCCGCCTCCGCTTCGGCCTTGCCGCGACGGGGCGACTTCTGCAGGCTCTGGTCGATCAGCTTGAGCGCCTCGGTTTCGGTGATCCGGTTGACGGTCGAGATCTCGCGCACGATCCGGTCGAGGGCGGCCTCGTAGAGCTGGCGCTCGCTGTAGGACTGCTCGGGCTGGGCCTCCGAGCGGTACAGGTCGCGCACCACCTCGGTGACCGAGAGCAGGTCGCCGGAATTGATCTTGGCCTCGTATTCCTGGGCGCGGCGCGACCACATCGTCCGCTTGACGCGGGCACGGCCGGTCAGCACGTCGAGGGCCTTCTTCACCAGTTCCGGCTCGGCGAGCTTGCGCATGCCGACGCTGTTGGCCTTCGCGGTCGGCACGCGCAGGACCATCTTGTCCTTCTCGAAGGAGACGACGAACAGCTCGAGCTTGTAGCCGGCGATCTCCTGCTCCTCGATCGCGGTGATGCGGCCGACGCCGTGGGCGGGATAGACCACCGCCTCGCCGGTCTTGAATCCCTGGCGGCCCGTCGTCGGCTTCTTGGCTGTTGTCATGCGAGAAGGGCCTCCAGAACAAAGCGCGGGGGGTTGCAAGCACCCGCGTGACCATGTCTTTCCGGGGTGGGACACCCGGCTTCAACCGCCCGACCAACGCCGCCGACCGGATCGGTCGGGCAGGCGAAAGCTCCCAGGCGCAGCCGTGCGCAGCCCATGATAGAACGGCCGCCGAAGGCGAAGCCTCCAGCAGTCGAGCGCGTGCCACCTGTTATCCTGGACGATCCGGAATTCGCGTTTTTGGACGCGGCAGGCAGCACGTCAGGCGCGAGCGACGGCAGGCGGATTGTGTATCACAAATCAACCGTCGAATCAAAGCAGCGCGACGCGCTCCCGACGGTTCGACACCGTCCGAAGCACGTTATGCACGGTTTGGCTGAGGCCGGGACCGAGCCGGCAAGGCAACCGCGGCATCGAGGCCGCGGGCCGATGCGGGGGTGATCAGTCGCCGGTGCCGGGGGCGGCGGAGAAGTGCGCCTCGAACTTGCCGGCCACGCCGTCCCACTCCTTGGCGTCGCCGGGAGCGTCCTTCTTCTGGGTGATGTTCGGCCAGTCCTTGGCGTAGTCGGCGTTGACCTTCAGCCAGGTCTCAAGGTTCGGCTCGGTGTCCGGCTTGATCGCCTCGGCCGGGCATTCCGGCTCGCAGACGCCGCAATCGATGCACTCGTCGGGATGGATGACGAGCATGTTCTCGCCTTCGTAGAAGCAGTCCACCGGGCAGACTTCCACGCAGTCCATGTACTTGCACTTGATGCAATTGTCGGTGACGACGTAGGTCATGGTGCGATTTTCGTCCTCGATCCGCGCTGGCCGCATCCGCGGTCGCCGGGGGCTCGAACGGTCTCGCGGGCGGGCGAGGACGCGTTCGGCTTGCGTGTCGACGGGCCTTGGGTCGGCCCTTGGATGGCAAGGGCTCTAGCCCCTGCCAAGGGGGCTGACAAGCGCACCCATGCCGCAACCGGCCCGCGGTGCCGGAGTGTGACTTGTCTACACTGATTTCAGGGGCGGCTCGGGCTCGGAAACCGATCGGGCCTGCGCCGCCTCGCCGCCGGCCGACAGGTCCGCATACAATCGCCGGGCGACCTCGGCCGAGCCGCGTCGCGTCCCGAGATCGACGACGCGCACGATGATCGTGGCGTGGGCGGCGGCCACCGTCAGCACGTCGCCGACGGCCAGGCCCTTCGCAGGCAGCGTGGTCCGGGTTCCGTTGAGGCGGACGTGGCCGTCCTCGACGAGGCGGGCGGCGAGCGAGCGGGACTTCGCCACCCGCGCGAACCACAGCCACTTGTCCAGCCGCTGCCGCCCTTCCTTCATGCGGACCGGTGATGCCTCAGCGCTTGCCGCCTTCGCCGGATTCGAGCTGCGCCTTCAGGGCGGCGAGCTTGGCGAAGGGCGAATCGGGATCGGGCGCCCGCTCGCGGCGCGGGGGGCGCGCATCCGGCCGGGGGCCGCCATGGCGCGGCTCGGCGCCGCGGTCGGGTCGGGCGCCGGGCTAGAAGCGCTCGCGGCGCGGGCCGGCGTGGCGGCGCGGAGCCGCCGGGGGGGCGCGCTCGGGCGGGGGGCTGGGTGGGGCGGGGGGCGGGGG